>CANHTV010000020.1 GCA_947463285.1 Verrucomicrobiaceae bacterium
CATGCTAACCAAGCGCATCATTCCATGTCTCGATGTCAAAGAAGGCCGTGTGGTCAAAGGCACGCAGTTTCTGCAACTGCGTGATGCCGGTGATCCCGTAGAGTGTGCCAAGATTTACAATGCCCAGGGAGCTGATGAGCTTGTCTTTCTCGACATCACCGCCAGCCACGAGGAACGTAAAACCATGATCGATGTGGTGGCTCGCACTGCCGAAAGCTGCTTCATGCCCCTCACCGTCGGCGGCGGCATCCGCACTGTCGCAGACATGCGTGAAATGCTGCTGGCGGGTGCTGACAAAGTGGGCATCAACACCGCAGCCGTCAAAACGCCTGATGTCATCGACGCCGCAGCCGAGGCCTTCGGCTGCCAGTGCCTCGTTGTCGCCATTGATGCCAAGAAAAATGCCCAGGGCCGCTGGACCGTCTATACCCACGGCGGTCGCAACGCCACCGAACTGGATGCAGTGAAGTGGGCAGCCGAAGTCTGCCGCCGTGGAGCCGGAGAAATCCTCCTCACCAGCATGGACGCAGACGGCACCAAAAACGGCTACGACATCGAACTCACCTGCGCCGTCAGTGAAGCCGTCACCATTCCAGTGATTGCCAGCGGTGGAGCCGGGAATATCAGTCACATGGCAGATGTGCTCAGCCGGGGAAAAGCGGATGCCGTTCTGGCAGCCAGCATCTTCCACTTTGGAGAATTCACCGTCGGTGATGTGAAACGCTTTCTGAATGAAAAAGGCGTCCCTGTTCGCCTTTAAGGCTTTCAACCCAGCAATGCCTTGTGGCTGCCGTCACAAAATGGCGGATTTTTGCTGTGCTTGCAGTTGCACAGCCAGACTTTCTGCTTCTCAGCCAGAGTGAATTTCTTGGGACCACACCCGGTGCCTTTGTGGTTGCCATCACACAACGGCTGATGACCGCTCAGACCGCAGGCACACCACCAGTGATCACCGGCTTCGAGTTCGAGTGCAACAGGCTTGGCTTCAAAGACTTTGGGGAGATTTTCCATGATTTTTTGTGTGGGTGTTTGATGAATGGTGAGCCTTTATCAAGCCTGCTTCATCATCAGATTAGCGATCTTTTCGGCAGAATCTCGGATCGCCATCTTGATGGCTGCCTTTTTCATCGCAGCAGATTTCTGGGGGTCTAGCATCAGGCTGCGCACGGTGTCGGCAAGGATGTCAGCGTTGATTTCTTTTTCTGTGAGCAGCTTGGCTGCACCTGCGGCGTCAAAGATTTCGGCATTCCGAGTCTGGTGATCTTCAGCCGCAAAGGGGTATGGCACCAAAATGCTGGGGACTCCAAAATAGGCCAGTTCAGCCATGGAGGAGGCACCGCTGCGTGCGATGGCGAGATCTGCGACTCGATACGCCAGATCCATGCGATGACAGAACGCGGCCACATGCTGAGGAAGCGTTGGGTGCTTCGCATAAACATCACGCACCTCCTCATAATCTGTAGGCCCGGCGATGTGCAGCACCTGGATGCCCATTCTCTCAAACTGCTCCAAGGTCATGCCGACCACACGGTTCACTCCGCGAGCGCCCTGACTTCCACCCATGATGAGCAGCGTTTTTTTGGTCTTATCGAGGTTGAAAAACTGATGCGGATCTTCCTTCCCCTGCATACGCATGGCACTTCGCACGGGTGTACCGACAGTCAGCACCTGCTCGTGTTTCGGGAAGTGCTTTTTGCAGGCCTCCAGACCACAAAGCACCGCGTCACTGTAACGGGCATTCAGTTTGTTGGCCTTGCCAGGAATGGCGTTACTCTCATGAATGAAAGTGCGGCACTTTTCTTTCCTGCCTGCATATAGTGGGGCGAAGGAGGTGAACCCACCCATGCCGAGGACGACACTGACCTCATGCTGCCGAATGATCTGACGGCACTGTCTCATGCCCTTCCAAAGACCAGAAAGAAAGCCGATCATCTTCGGTGACCACGGCTTCGGCATGGCGAGAAAAGGCATTTTTTCAAAGCGCAGGTCTTTGTAACCGGAAGCAGCGATGGCATCGATCTTCTTTTCACTGATGAGCAGAGTCACATCATGACCGCGTGCCTTAAGGACTTCGCCGACGGCGATACCTGGAAAAAGATGACCTCCTGTGCCACCGCACGCGATGAGGACGTGGATGGTTTTTTTGGACTTGGATTTCACGGAAAATTTAAAGCTGGGGAGTCCATCGGCGCTTTCTGCGGATCACGGGGAGCTGATCCCAAGTCAGATGAACGCCCTGGCGATGGATATTGATCAGGACACCCACCGCCACCATGGCGGCCAGCAGGCTCGACCCTCCGTAAGACACGAAGGGGAGTGGAAGGCCCTTATTCGGCAGCAAAGCAGTGGTAACGCCCATATTCAAGAGCGCTTCTAAGGAGAGTAGAAAAGTCAGGCCGAAACCCAGAAGCTTACCAAATCGGTTGGGAGCGTAGGTGCTGATGCACATGCCAGCAAAAAGCAGCAACACAAAGGCTGCCACCGTACCAAGCACGCCCCAGAGACCGAGTTCCTCACCCACCATGGGGAAAATGAAGTCTGTGTGGGCCTCGGGGAGGTAGGAAAGCTTCATACGACCTTCACCAAGTCCACGCCCCTCGAGACCACCAGAACCGAAGGCTAACCAGGACACCCACTGCTGGAGGCCAATACCGTCTTTGTGCTTTTCCAACTCAAACACAGCCATCACACGCTCAAAGCGATTCGGAGCAAAGAAAATACCTGTAATCAGAGCTAGGACACCAGCCCCGCCAATAATTCCCAAATACCGGAAACGCGTGCCAGCCACAAACATGATGCCAGCACCGACAGCTGTAGCGACAGTGGCATTACCAAGATCGACCTCACCACCAATCAGCGCCACGATCCCGCCTAAAATGAGGCCAGGAAGCAACAGACCATGCTTTAAGGTACGCTCCAAGTTTTCATGACTCGCGAACCAGGCTGCCAAGGCGATGATCAAGGCAATTTTAGCAAACTCAGAAGGCTGAATGCGCATGGAACCCACACCAACCCAGCGAGAGGCACCATTCACCCGAGCCGCCAATAGAGGCTTATAACCCAAAACCTGAGCAATATGCCACTCGTAGCAAAGGAGCAATCCGAAGCCCGCAACCGCTAGAAGATGCCAGCGCCAGCGAAACCAAAGATTATAATCCACCAACGCGGTGGCGATGCAGGCCACCAAGGCCACACCAAGCCATAGCACCTGCTTCCACACCGTCACATATTCCTCACCACCACCATCTTTGGTAAAGAAGCTGGTACTTGCGAGCATGGTGATCCCAAGACCGATGAGCAGAAAAACTGCAAGGATCAGGAATAGGATGGAGCGCTTGGCCATGGCAAAGAGGTTGATGTGAAAACGGCGACTACGAATCTAGCCTTCTGCGCCTTATTTCGCTGGGATGACCAGCTTCATGCCGTCACGCAGAGACTCAGGCTTGGCGATTTTATTAGCCGATTGAAGAGCTTTAACCGTCACACCATGGCGATTCGCGATATTGTAAAGCGTATCGTTAGGCTTCACCGTGTAGGATGAGCTCCGAGCAGGCTTTGTTGCTGGAACTGGTGCGACTTTTTTAACGGCTGGTTTTTCAATCGCCGGAAGTGAATAACGCTTCACAGGAATAGCTTTAGGCACTTCATTTTCTACCACAGGCTCAGTCTTCGGCTGCATTTTCGGCGCGACGTTGACCTCTTCTTGTGTTGCCACTGGCTTTTCCATCACCGGAACAGCGGGGGGCAGTTCTTCTTCAATCGGAGCGACTTTTCGCCCCACACTGTCACCCACAACTGCATTAGATACGGCAGCGGGAGGAGACTCCTGAATAGCTGGCATATTTGCTACGGTTCCAGGAACGGGAGCGAGTTCATTTTCAAGAGTTGGCTGGAAGGAGAACGTCTGTTCACCAGCGGCCACCAAAGGCATAGCTTGGTGTGCAGCAGCTAAGCTCTCAGCTGGAACAGCAGGTTTGGCCAGCTCCCCATTCACACCCGCGACGCTAATGCCAACGGCACGCACAACAGGCTGCTTGGGATAACGAATGATGGAATTCGCTTCAAGCTGAGTTCCTTTATCGAGCATGTTCATCTTAATGAGCACATCTTCGCTGACACCAAGCTTTTTGGCAACGCTCGCGATGGAGTCACCGGAGCGCCATTCGTAGGTAGCACACTCTTCAATGGGAATTGGATTGCCCTGCGTCGCTGCACCGCCAGTAGCAGCAGCCACAGGCAAGGCAGAAGGCATGGTTGTCGGCGTGACCTCATTGACCAGCACTGTGCTCTGCGCTTCTTCGCCATTCATCCAGTCATAGATGATGATACCACCGATGACGATGACATGGATGAGGAGCATGATCACAAACATTCTCGCCATGTTGGAGTTTGGCTCATGTTGATTCCACGCGGCCTCTTCATTGACCATGGCCACACGGTGTTTGTGCTTCTCACCTTCAAGGAGGTTGAGCAGCAGTTTGTCCTGTTTCTTCTTGGTTGTTTTGCTTATCATAGTGTCGTTTTTTGTGATTTAAAGAAGGCTGTTAACCGCCGCACGAAAGACCTCGCCGCGCTGGCCATAGCCGGTGTACATGTCAAAAGAAGAGGTGCCTGGACTCAAAATAATGCTGTCACCTGGAAGAGAAACCTGGGTCGCTAATTCCACGGCATGAGCCATGTCATCCGCCACATGGCATGGCAGCAGATCAGTAAATAAATCATGCAAGGATTGTTTAATTTCACCGATGAGAACCATGGCTCTAACCTGCCCTTTTAATGCATCCCGAAGCGGTGAGTAATCCAATTGCTTATCCTTGCCACCAGCGATCAAAACGATGGGACGATCCATCGAACCAATGCAGGCTTCTAAAGCATGAAGGTTGGTGGCTTTGGAGTCATTGATGTATTCGCGTTCATGCAATGAGCGCACCAGTTCACAACGATGCGCAGGTGGCACATAGCTGGCCACGGCTGCCAACATTTCATCGAAGCTCAAACCAAAAGTCTGACAGGCCATCATTGCCGCCAGAACATTTTCCATGTTGTGACGCCCCCGAAGACGGATCGCTGAGGCATCACCGATCTTCTCTCCCTTCACAAAAAATTGTCCCCCGACATAGACGGCATCAGCCTCAGCTCCATAAGCGGAAAAAGTACAGCGTCTAGCAGCACCGGAAGAGACTGACTGACCTGCCCTGACGATCGCAGTATCATCGGAAGTCACGTTTTCAAAAATACGGGCTTTTGCAGCAAAGTATTCCTCCATGCCCGAATAACGATCCAAGTGGTCGGCAGCAAAGTTTAACCAAATTGTCGCCTGCGTGCGAAACCGACAGATGGTCTCTAGTTGGAAGCTGCTGACCTCCAAGGCCAGTATGTCATAACGCACGCCGCTGGACACCACCTCACTCAGAGACATGCCATGATTCCCGCATGGGATCGAACGACGTCCACAGGCTTCGAGAATATGAGCGATAAGCTCCGTGCAGGTGCTTTTACCATTGGTGCCAGTGATAGAAATCATCGGCATATCCGTGAGATTAAAAGCAAACTCCGTCTCACCCTCAAGCGGCACACCAGCATCGGTGAATTTTTTCGGCAGAGGCCAGCCAGCATCCAAACCTGGGCTGATGATGACCCGCTGATATTTGCCAACCTCCACCACCAAATCACGCGCTTCTTGACCGCTAATGGTTCGGAAAGATTCAGCATGCAGCTTTTCGAGGGCTCCCTGGATTTTCGCAGGCACGCCCTCATCAAAAACGGTGACATCAGCACCATGCATCCGCGCCAGACGCGCAGCCCCCAAGCCGCTGCGACCAGCGCCCAAGATGGCAAAATGTTTTCCAGTGAAGAGAGCCATAATTAACGAAGTTTCAGTGTCGCCAGACCAAGAAGAGCGAAGAGCAAAGAAAGAACCCAGAAGCGCACGATGACCTGATTTTCATGCCAGCCCCCCAGCTCGAAATGATGATGGATCGGGGCCATGCGGAAGACACGCCTACCGCGCTTTTTGAAACTGATGACCTGAATGATGACGCTGAGCGCCTCCATCACAAAAACGCCGCCGACCAATGCCAGCACGACCTCCTGTCGGCAGGCAATGGCAATCGTGGCGATGCAACCGCCAAGCGCCAGAGAACCAGTGTCACCCATGAACATCTTGGCCGGATGTGCGTTAAACCAAAGGAATCCTAAGCAAGCACCGGCGAGAGCCATGGCCACAATGGGAAGCTCATTCGCCAGAGAATGATGTGGCACCCCGAGATAGCTCGAATACAAGGCGCTGCCGGAAACATAGCCAAACGCTGTGTAGGCAATGGCAGTCGTAAGCGAACAACCGGTCGCCAGACCATCTAGGCCATCCGTTAGATTTACGGCATTAGAGGCACCCACGATGATGAGTGTGAACATCATCACTGCGATGATACTGAGGTCGCTGATCACCGCCTCTTTATAAAATGGAATAAATAAAGCACGCAATGTCGGATCACCGCCTAGCTCAAAGAACACAGTGCGCCCCTCTTTGCTCGCCACATCCAGAGCGGCATCCGTAGGCACCAGATAGCAGAAAACCAAAGCAGCGACCAATGCCACCCCGCCCTGCCAAACAAGCTTGGTGCGCGCCGTGACGCCTTTGGAGTTTTTCTTGCTGATCTTCAGGTAATCATCCCAGAAACCAAGCGCACCCAGACCGATGGTAGTGAACAAAATGTTCCAAACCATGATGTTGTCCCACTTGGCCCACAGCAGTGTCGAAATAACGATCGTTGCCAAAATGAGCACACCGCCCATCGTTGGAGTGCCTGCCTTTTTGCCATGAAGTTCATAAAGTTTATGGACTTCTTCGGCTGTGCGGATGGGTTGACCAATCTTCAGCGAAATAAGCTTTCGAATCAGCCGATCTCCGAACATCAGTGACAACAAAAACGCCGTTAAAGCCGCACCGCCTGCACGAAAGGTGTGATACTTAAAAATGTTCAGCAACTTATAGAGGGCCGAGTCATCGCTGATCCAATCAGCGGCTTCGAGCCAGTTCCGAAGTTCATAAAGCCAGTAAATCATGAGTTCTGAAAAGGTTGAATGACTTTCTCCATGCCAGCTGAGCGGCTGCCTTTCACGAGCACAGCATCTCCAGGGCTCAGCAAACTTTTGAGATGAGCGGCGCACTCTTCATGGGTGGAAAAATTGAGAGCCTGAGACAAGCCTTTCTCGCGAGCAGCTTCACTGATCAAGGCGGCCTCATCTCCGACGGTCAAAACGGCAGATAGCCCCAATTCAGCAGCATGGATACCAACGCTGCGATGTCCTTCAACGGCATGTGGCCCCAGTTCGCCCATGCGACCAAGCACGGCGATTCTTTGTCCTGAATTAGACAGGCCAGCCAAAGCGGTAAGCCCGGCTTTCATGGAGTCAGGATTGGCATTGTAGGAGTCGTCAATGAAATGAATGCCGCTGATGGCCTTGGTTTCCATGCGTCCTCCTGTCAGTTTGGCGGAACTCAGAGCCTCGGCAATCTCGTCAGGTGCAATGCCGTGAGCCCAGCCCATGCAGGCAGCCAAGGCAGCGTTACCGACCATGTGATCGCCGATGATGGGAAGGAATGTTTCAACGACTTCACCCGCAAAATCGAGCTTAAAGCAGGTGCCTTCAGCCGTGCTGCGAAGATCAAAGGCGCGGACATCACCAGCTTCTTTTCCAGCCATGTAAACCGTTCCCTGACAATGGCGCGCGATCAATTCAGAGTAGGCATCATTAGCATTCAGCACGATGACGCCACCGCCATGTACATTCGCGGGCAGCGTGCCTTTTTCCCAGGCAATCGCATCCTGCGAGCCCATGTGCTCAATGTGGGCCATGCCGACATTCGTAACAATGGCGGCATCGGGCAGTGCGATGTCCACTAGCGTCTTGATCTCGCCAGGGTGGTTCATGCCCATCTCGATGACTCCGCACTCGTCCCCTTCAGCCAGACTGAGCAGGGTAAGCGGCACACCGATGTGATTGTTCAGATTTCCCAAAGTGGCACGCGTCTGGAAACGCCGCGACATCACGACTGCGGTTAAATCCTTGGTTGATGTTTTGCCATTGCTGCCAGTCAAACCAATGATCAAGGGTTGGTGCCAGGCACGATAACCACGAGCCATGTCCTGAAGTGCCAGCAAGGTGTCAGGAACACACATTACGGCGCAATCACCTTTCGGCCATTGCGGGTTCACACGGCTCACCACCACGGCAGCAGCACCAGCGGCCATGACCTGTGGGATGAAGACATGTGCATCAAACTTATCACCAGAGAGCGCCACAAAAACGTCACCCGGCGCGACTTTACGGGAATCCGTGGTCACGCGTGAAACTGCCACATCTGAGGAGACGCTTGAGTCGGTTTCGAGGAAACCTGCCAGAGTCTTGAGTTCAATCGGCTTCACGAATCATAGCGCCGCCTTCCTCCGGCCTGTTGGTTTTGAGCCTCCATCTCGGCTTCTCGCTCGGCACGTTCAGCATCGCGTGTGCCCTGGATTTGAATCATCAACTGACGCACCACTCGGCGATCATCGAAGTTGAGCTTCTTACCCTGGATCTCCTGATAGTCTTCATGGCCCTTGCCCGCAATGATCACGACATCACCATCATGCGCGTTTTCAAGTGCGATCTTGATGGCCTCGCGGCGATCAACGAGACTGAGATACTTTTTGGATCGGCTGAAGCCTTTGACGGTTTCAGCGATGATGGCTTCCGGTGATTCGCTGCGAGGGTTGTCACTGGTCACGATGCAGACATCACTGCCAGCCTCGGCTGCGGCAGCCATTTTGGGACGTTTTGAGCGATCACGATCTCCTCCACAGCCGAAGACGGTGATGAGGCGACGAGGACGCAAGCTACGCGCGGTCTTCAGCACATTTTCCAGTGCATCTGGCGTGTGTGCATAGTCCACATAAACATGGTAACGCGAGGTGTTCTCCGTGACGCGCTCCAGGCGACCAGGCACCTGTGGGGCGCTTTTCAGACTGGTAATGCTTTCACGCAGATTCAGCCCCATGGCATGAGCCGCAGCGAGTGCACCGAGTGCGTTATAAACATTGAAGTCACCGATCAAAGGCAGCCTAACAAGAAAAGCTCGACCTTTGACTTCCAGTTCAAAACTAGTGCCGGTCATGTCATAACGAACATTGATGGCGCGGAAGTCAGCATGCACACCAAAACCAAACTTGGTGACACGTCCGGTGCTTTCATAACGCGTGATCAGCTTGCGGCCCCACATGTCATCGCTGTTAACGATCATCTGACCTTTGGGCTGTTGCGCGATCATCTCAAATAAACGCACCTTGGCCGCGTAATAGGCCTCCATGGTGTGATGATAGTCGAGATGATCCTGGGTGAGGTTGGTGAAGATGCCAGCCGAGAAGGGCAGGCCATGAACACGATGCTGATCAAGCGCATGTGAGCTGACCTCCATGGCACAGGCACGGCAGCCATTGTCACGCATCTGACTCAGCAAATCCTGAATTTCCAGGGACTCTGGCGTGGTATGAGTGGCCGGCACCTGTTTACCACCGCCGAGATCATAGGTGACTGTTCCCAGCAGACCACTGCGCATCTGGCCCTTGTTGAGCAAATGATGTAGCAAAAAAGCTGTCGTAGTTTTTCCGTTCGTGCCAGTGACACCAGCTAGTAAAATCTGCCTGGCAGGATAGTCCTGAAGAGCAGCGGCGGCCTGAGCCAGCGCGATGCGGCTGTATTTCACATGAACCCAAGGAGTTTTCACATCATCCGGCGGAGCGCGCTCGGAGATGACAGCTGAGGCCCCACCTTCAATGGCCTTGTCGATAAAATCGTGACCGTCTGAATGCGTGCCGCGCAGAGCCACGAAGGCAATTCCTTTGCCCACCTTCCGTGAATCGTAGGTAAGGGATTGAATGACTGTATCCAGGCTTCCACTGGTTACAGGGTTATCGAAAGTAGAAATGAGGTCACGCAGGATCATGGTTTGGTTCCTTGCAAAGCGAGAGGTCGCTGAGGTCTAACGGAAAGTTGCTTGAGAGTTTCTGCCACGATTTCAGCAAAAATGGGAGCTGCCACTTTACCACCGCCGATGGCTTGAGGATCCGCTGACTTGGGATAATCCAGCACGACGACACAGACGATCTTTGGATCTTTGGCAGGTGCAAATCCAGCGAAAGAAGTGATCCATTGATTGGGTGGGTAGCCGCCTTTCTTCAATTTACCCCGATCATCACGATAGACGTAACTTGGATCATAACGGCGGGAGGTGCCGGTTTTACCAGCCACTTCGATGCCTTCCAGCTGAGCGCGGCTACCCGTACCTTCAGCAACGACTTCGGCCAACAAATCACGCATCGTCGCCGAGGTTTTACCAGTGCAGACCTGCCCGACCACTTCAGGCGGCACGATTTCGACTTTACGCCCACCTTCACTGACAACGCGATCGACAAGACGAGGACGCATCAAAATACCGCCGTTCGCAAGAGCGCCATAGGCCATGGCCATCTGGATGGGCGTGACATTGACTTCGTATCCGATGGGAAAACGTGAGGATGTGGTGTTCGACCACTGTTTGTCATTGATGTAACCAGTGCTTTCACCATTGAGCGCAATGTCTGTGCGACGCCCAAAGCCAAAACGTTTCACATAATCCAGATAAGTTTCTTGGCCGACTTTTTTGAAGATCTTGTAGGTGCCAATGTTGCTGGAGTATTTCAAGACATCATGAGCGGGAGCCATACCCAGTGTCTTGAGATCCGTAAGCTTGGTCTTTAGAACGGGGTCAATGAACTTGCCCATCTCGCAGTCAATGCGGGTTTCTGCGGTGATTTTGCGCTGATCCAAAGCAGCCGTAAAGGCCACGACTTTGAAGGTAGAACCAGGCTCATAAGGCTCGTAAATGGTCAGATTTTTCCAGCTTGTATCCGCAGGTTTGGCACGGTCATGGCTGGGGCGGAAACTCATCGCCAGCACTGAGCCAGTGCCGACCTCGGTGACGATGGCCATAATCTTGGAGGGCTTCCAGAACTGATCCGCTTTATCAACGATCTTGTCGATGGCATCCTGCATGGGCAGATCAATCGTCAGATGCACATCACGGCCATGCACAGGATGCACGATATCACCACGATACATGAGCATCTCACGGCCATATTTATCATGCTCGACCTCCATGCGCCCATCAATCCCGTGAAGGATATCTTCCTGAGTTTTTTCGACACCCAGGACACCACCTTTGCCACCTTCCACGCCACCAATGATGAGCGCGAGCCGGTTCTCCGTAGGATAATGACGGCGCACACTGGACTTGATATATACGCCTTTGATGAAGTTCTCACGAAGGTATTGCCGCCAGCTTTCGGCCTCCTTTTCATTCATTTTTTGCGCGAGCACTTCGATCTGCTCCTTGGAGCTGATTTTGCTCAGAACTTCAGCCTCAGGGAGACTGAGCTTGACGGAGATTTTTTGGGCCAAATGGGTATGATAAGCCTTGATGATTTCTTCATCACTCATGGTTCGCGTCATGTCACGAAGCTTGACGCCACGGGCTTTGGCGAGACTTGGCTTAATCGTAGGCAGCTCATAAAGATGCACCCGGTTGGTGCTCAGCTCGTAGATCTCCTCATCGTAGGCCAGGTAACGTCCGCCGTGATCCTTGATCGAACCGCGCTGAGCAGGCAGAGTGCGGATTTCACGAAACTTCTCAGCGGCCTTTTCTGCAAACTGTGGACCGCGCTTCAAATGAAGATCATAGAGACGCCACACGACAATGGAAAAACCAAGCGTAACGAGACAGGTCATCAGCATCATGCGATGACAGAGCGGGCGGTCACGACGAATCTGAGTTTGTTTAGGAACGGGCATCATGGCTGGCTGCTGACCTCCGTTTGAGCGACTGTTTTAGCAGCCTTAATGGGCTTCAGATGAATGATGACATTGGCATCAGGATTGATTTTTTGCAGAAGTGTTCCCTTTGCTTCCAGCATCGGCATGACACGGGCTCCGTCGAGGTGCTGGTCGATTTTACGCTCCAAGCTGGCGATTTCAAAATTCAGCAGCTTCATCTGCTGATCCATAAGTCGCTGCTGCTCCGCGAGAGCCGTGAGACGGTTTTTATTCACGACCACGCTCAAGGCGGCCAATAGCAAGGCAGCGCAAACGATCAAGACTGCCACGATGACGGGCAGTCCGATGGAATTGCGATAGCGGTTGCGGCTCATTAAGACAGGCGTTCAGCACAGCGCAGGCGGGCGCTGCGGGCTCGGGGGTTTAGAGAAAGCTCGATCTCACCTGCCTCGACGGGCTTGCGAGTGATGAGACGGAGATGACAGTCAGGATTGCGACGCGGCTCAGGCCACTCTGGACGGTCCAAAAACGGGGCGCTCTGATGCGCAAAAGTTTGTTTGACGATGCGGTCTTCGATCGAATGAAACGAGATGACCACGAGACGTCCGCCGGGTTTCAACCATTTCGGAGCTGCTGCCAGGAAGTCACGAAGAGCTGCATACTCTTGATTCACTTCACAACGCAGCGCTTGGAACGTCTGGGTCGCAGGATGCCTTTTACTCTGCTTTGGACAGACGCGGGCGATCATCTCAGCAAGCTGCAACGTCGTGGTAAAGGGCTTGAGTGCGCGATCTTGTACGATGGCACGAGCGATGCGGCGAGCTTGTGATTCTTCCGCGTTTTCATAGAGCAAGCGCTCAATGTCTTCCTGCGCCCAGGTATTCACGATGTCAGCTGCTGTGAGTGCGCTTTGCGTATCCATGCGCATGTCCAGCGGGCCATCTTTGGCAAAAGAGAAGCCGCGCTCTGCGGCATCGAGATGATGACTACTTACGCCGATGTCGATCAGCATCCCATCTAGACCACCGACACCAGCCTCTGTCAGTACTTTGGGAAAGTCGCGGAAATTACCCTTCAGAGCACAAAACGATTCGGCATAAGGTTTCAGACGCTCCTTGGCATAAGCCAGAGCTTCGTCATCCTGATCCATGGCCACCACGCGCGCGCCTTTTTGCAATATGGCTTCCGAGTGACCACCGCCTCCGAGAGTGCCATCAAAAATCAGCTTTCCAGGCGCGGGTTGCAACATGTCCAACACCTCCTGCATCAGCACGGGCAGGTGATAAAAGGGCAGCTCACGAGGACTGCCAGCAGGGAGCAATGGAGGTTCAGAGGCCCCATCGCCAGTGGAAGGGCGGGATGTCAGAGATCCCCTGCCCCATGGCATCATCTCATCCATGGCGTCAGAAGTGCCAAACCAAGGCCAGACCCCTACCTGAAAAGCCTCCAAAACACGCCTCCATGGCAGTGCCGAAATTCCCCAAGGAGAGAGGAAAACGGGCATTTGCAGAGCTGGGAAAATGCAGGCGTGAGACATGACAAATCAAGAAAAAGAAGAATGGCTGAATTGATTCTAAAGCATGAGATATTCCAAAATCATTATATTAAGCATTTATTAAATACATAAACCACCGGCTATTATCAAACGTAGATTTGCGATTTTTGCCGTATTTTTGAGACTCAGAAATTAGTTCTTTTGAACAGTCTCGATATATTAAGCCTAGGAATAAAGATGGAAGCAGCCCTAAAGAGACCACACTTCGACATAAGTCTTCACCACGAGGCAACTAGCTGATCCAGCCAAAATACCACTTACAAGCTGATCGCAAAGCTTTGTAGCCATGACGAGAGTGCTGCTTCAAAAGCTTCATGCTGATCCATCTGATAGCAGTGCGCCTGGAATCCCATCGCCTGCGCAGTGGCAATGTTGGCGGGCAGATCATCGACAAAGAAGGTCGTCGCTGGATCGAGCCCCAGCTCTTCGATCGTCACGCGAAAAATGCTTTCATGAGGCTTGCTGCACTTGGCGGAGTATGAATAGACGCCGCTCTGGAAATTCCTAAAAATCTCGAAGTTGCTCAGCAGATAGTCTTTATGAAGACCACTGGTATTGGAGAGCAGATACATCGGCACACGGCCAGCCACGCGTTGCAGCGTTGCTTTCATGGCCGTGTTTTCGGTAAAAATCTCGCACCAGATGGTTTTGAATTCTTCCTCACTGCCTTCAAAATCAAGAGCCTTGATAGCTTCATGCACAAAGGTTTTATCATCCATCTCTCCATTTTCGTAGGGGCCTTTGATGTCATCCAGCCGATGAAACAACTGCTCCGTCGGGTGTGGGCAGCGCTCGGCACAGCGACGCGCTGCCACCGTGAAATCAAAAGCTACGAGCACGTTGCCGATATCAGAAAGAAGGATGGGAGAAGCCGGAGTCATCCGCCTCCTTGAACGAGGCCTCCAGATCATGCAAGGCAGCAGTTTGATGAAACTCTTCTCGGGTTGACTCTTGAACAGGCACAGCCAGTCTTTACGTCTTATGCGATTCGCGATCTGTAACGAAACCTACCAGAACTGGCCCTTTGAAAAAGTCTGTGAAGATGCCGCTGCGGCTGGCTATCACGCGCTTGAGTTGGCCCCATTCACCCTCAAAGAAGACCCTCGCGACCTCACTGAAGCTGATGCCCTGAGGCTAAGCCAGATCGCCTCATCTTTTGGCTTGGAAATCCTCGGTCTGCACTGGTTGC
Organism: Verrucomicrobiaceae bacterium; assembly: GCA_947463285.1. Classification (GTDB taxonomy): domain Bacteria; phylum Verrucomicrobiota; class Verrucomicrobiia; order Verrucomicrobiales; family Verrucomicrobiaceae; genus Prosthecobacter. Next base: position 14,595 of record CANHTV010000020.1, read on the forward strand.
TGACAAAGCCGACTTGGTTTCACATCACGACGCCTGATGCTTTGCAGCGGAAGGAAACGGCCCGCTTTGGCAGGCATCTGGCCCGTTTTTGCGCCATGACAGGTGGCCGCATCATGGTCTGGGGTAGCCCGAAGGCACGCAACACACTGCCTGAATGGCAATACGAAGACGCTTTCAAACGCGCTGCTGACAGCGTGCGTGATGTAGCCGAAGAGGCAGGCAAATACGGCGTCGTCATCGCCATGGAGCCACTCGGACGCAAAGAAACCAACTTCCTCAACACAGCTGAAGAAACCATCCGCCTCTGCCAGATGGTGGATCATCCGAGCTGCAAGCTGCATCTCGATGTCAAAGCCATGAGTGATGAAAGCAAGCCCATCGCTGACATCATTCGTGACAGCAAAGACTGGTTCGTCCACTTCCATGCCAACGACCCTAATCTCCTCGGCCCAGGCATGGGCGAGGTGAGGTATGAGCCCATCATCTCAGCCCTGCGCGAGGTGAACTACGAAGGCTACCTTTCCGTCGAGGTTTTTGATTACTCCCCAGGCCCTGAGCACATCGCCCGTGAGAGCATTCGTTTCCTCAAAGAGCAGCTCGCCTGAGTCAAATCAGCTCCATCATCGGCTGGTGGCCGCCATCGATCAAGTATTGAGGGCGGCCACTGAAATCATCAAGCGTGACTTTATTCACGTCGATGCCCAGGTGGCGGTAAAGCGTGGCAAACACCTCACCAAAAGCCACTGGGCGGTCTGTGGGTTCACCCGCCAGCTTGTCCGTGGCTCCGATGACCTGCCCGTGATTCATCCCACCGCCGGCCAGCATGGCGCATGACACACGCGGCCAGTGATCACGCCCACCTTTGGGATTGATGATCGGCGTGCGGCCAAATTCACCCCAGACAACCACTGCCACATCCTTGTCCATGCCACGCTCATGCAGATCCGTGATCAGCGCATTTAGCGCACTATCCAGCAGCGGCAGATCTTCACGCAACTGACCGAAGTTGTTGGAGTGATAATCCCAACGACTAAAGCCCAGCGTGACGACTCGTGCGCCTGCCTCCACCAGCCGACGAGCAGCGAGGAAATGATCCGTGAGACGCGGGCCACCATCATCACGATTGCGGTTCTCTCCCTTGCCGTATCGCTCCACGATGCGTCGATCTTCCCGGCTGAGGTCGAGCGCCTGTAGTAGCTTTGGACTCGTCAGCACGCCCAGAGCTTGTTCATTAAAGGCATCGATGCCCCCCATCAGACCCGTGGCATCCAGATCGCGACGCAGGTGATCAAAGCTCTTGAGCAAGCCTGCCCGATCATGAAGACGATCCAGCGAGATGCCGTGCAGAGACATGTCTTCCGTGCCTCCACCGCGATTCGGCTGAAAGGGCGCATGAGCCACGCCCAGATACCCAGGCTCGCCATTTCTAGCCCAGGGCATATGGCCCATTTTTGGTGAAAGCCCAACAAACGGCGGCATCGCTGCATTCACCGGCCCTTGCAGGCGTGAAACGATGGAGCCCATCGCCGGCCACCCGCCCGGCGGCTGACGTTTCGAGCTGCGTCCGGTCAGGCACTGAAAAGCATCATGCCCGCTGTCACAGTCCGCCAAGGATCGGATGATCGTACACTTGTCCATCATCTTCGCAAGCTGCGGCAGATGCTCACAGATGTGAATACCCGGCACATTCGTCGAGATGGGTTTAAACTCGCCTCGCACTTCCGCAGGAGCATCAGGCTTCAGGTCAAACATGTCCTGATGCGATGGCCCGCCCGGCAGGAAGACCATGATCACGGCGCGATGCTGGTTTTTTTGACCACCAACAGACTCAGCACGCAGCAGCTCAGGCAGTGACAGCCCGCCCATGGCCAGACCACCGATTTTCAGAAAGTCACGCCGCGTCTGACCATCGCAGAAACCAGCATGTGAAGAGCCTTGGATCGTGAGCATAGATAATGATTCTTTAAGTTAGACCAGAAATGGGAGATCCCATGTAAAGAGGATGCGGACGGCCCGTGAAGTCATGCCACATCACTTCACGTGGGATGCCCAGCGCCTCGTAAATCGTCGCCGCGAGGTTTTCGGGCGTCTGTGCATCACTCACCGGGTAGCCGCCGATTTTGTCACTGGCACCGATCACGCGCCCGCCTTTGATGCCACCACCCGCCAACAACACGCTCTGCACATGCGCCCAGTGGTCGCGGCCAGGCAGCGCTGTCGCCGAGATAGTGGAAATCTTCGGAGTGCGGCCAAATTCACCCGCCATCACGATCAGCGTTTCATCCAACTGACCGCTGGCATCGAGATCCTCGATCAAGGCACTCACGGCCTGATCCATGGGCGGTAACAAATAGTTTTTCAAATTTGGCCATGCCGCCTGATGAGTGTCCCAGGTTTCATTGTTGCCCAGATTCACCTGTACCAGACTTACCCCGCTGGCCACCAGCCTGCGAGCCATTAGCAGAGACCAGCCAAAGCTGTGTCTGCCGTAACGATCCAGCATCTTGGGATCGACTTTCTCAAAGCTGAATGCCTCATGCACCTCGCGATTCCCCAGCAGCGAGATGGCCGCCTGCCGCGTGTGATCAAAGGACTCATCCCCAGCCAGCGCCGTCAAATTTTGAGTCTGGGACTCAAAGGCATTCCTCAATGAAACACGGTCCATCACACGATCTAGAGACAAGCCCTGCGGCAGGGACAAATGCGGAGCCTGAAACTTCAAGCCAGCATCCTTCTCCAGCCCACGCTCATGATGGAAAAGATACTCAGGGAAAGCTCCATAATGATTCGGATGATATGGCGACATCTCCAAAAACCACGGATCATGCTGTGAGCCCAGCATTCCGCCAAACTGACCAGCCAGTGTCCGCCCCGTGCGGTGGATCAGCTTGTCAGGCAAAACGATGGACGGTGGCAGATTATCACGACGCTTCGGCAGCAGGGCCGTCGCCAGCGCGGCGATGCTGGGATGATCCGATTTTTTCGGCTTTGTCGCATCAAAACCCAGTGGCATATCACTGCGGCCAGTCAGCATCACATGATGTCCCTGGGAGTGCTCACTGCTGCCGTGTGTCAGCGACCGCACCAGCGACCATTTTTCCGAGATCCTCGCCAGATTTGGCAGATGCTCACAGATATGAAGGCCTGGCGTGCGTGTGCGCCGGGGTTTAAACTCACCGCGCACCTCCATCGGCGCATCTGGCTTCATGTCGAAGCTCTCATGCTGAGCCAAACCGCCAGAGAGGAAAATGTAGATCACCGACTTCGCGCGCGGCACCGGGGCTGACAAGGGATTCGCCAGCGCCCGCAGTCCCGTCAGATGATTCATCCCCAGTCCCAAAAGACCAACCGCTCCTGCTTGCAGAATCTCTCGGCGCGTCGCTGGATGGTGCGGTGACATAGCGGCGAATTAGATGAGCTCTGGCATCGCATCCCAGCCATCCACCAGATACTGAGGCCTGCCCTGGAGATCAGGAATCGTCGTTTTAAGAGCGTCGATACCCATGAATTTATAAAGGGAGGCAAAAACCTCAGCGAAATGCACGGGACGCTCCGTCGGCTCACCTCCAAGACGATCCGTGGCACCGATGACCTGACCGGTGTTAAAACCACCACCTGCCAGCAACGCACCGCCGACACGCGGCCAATGATCTCGCCCGCCATCCTTGTTCACCGTCGGCGTGCGACCAAACTCACCCCAGGCCACCACGGCCACGTCATCAGAGAGGCCACGATCATGCAAATCCTGAACAAGAGCACTCATCCCCTGATCAAACAAAGGCAAGTGCCGCAAAAGCTGCGGGTAATTCCGATCATGAAAATCCCAGCGTCCAAAATTTAGCGTCACCACTCGCGCCCCGGCCTCCACCAGACGACGAGCCAGCAAAAAATGCTCCAGGTTCAGCGGCGCACCATCGCCATAATTTTTCTCTTCGCCCTTGCCATAGCGCTCACGCGTTTTGACTGACTCCTGATTCAGATCCAGAGCATTCAGCAGCTTGCTGGAAGTCAGCACGTTGAAGGCCTGCTGATTAAAACTATCCATGCTCTCCACCAGCCCGCTGTGATCCAACTCACGGCGGAAATGATCAAAACCGCCTAACAAAGATTTGCGATCATCCAAGCGGGCCACCGAAATATTGTTCAGCTTCAGATCCTCAATGCCTGTGCCATTCGGCCGGAATGCCGTGTGAGCTGAGCCCAGAAACCCGGCATGACCGGGTGATCC
>CANHTV010000021.1 GCA_947463285.1 Verrucomicrobiaceae bacterium
CAGCGTTATCAGCCGAGTTTCGGGAAAAAGCTGGACGATTTTCTCTGGGCCTGCCTGCGCGCTAGTCTGCACCTGGTCATTTTTGCCATCACCGCAGGCATCATCTTTGTCTCCTACCTGCTGAAGGATAAAATCGTCATCGGGGATAAGGACGACAAGCCGCGTGAAGAACCTGCGATGCCGGGTGAAATCCTAGGCAAGCTGCCCGCTGCACCACAGTTGACACAGCCCTCCACGGCACCAATGTCTGCGCCGCTGACACTGCCAAAACAGGACCCACGAGCTGAGCTGGATCGTCAATATCAGGCAGCCGTGCAGAAAGCCGCGGCTGAGGCGCTCGACAAAGTGCGGCTGAACGACCTGCCCTTTCTGCAAAAGGAACTCCAGCGCCTGCAAAACGGTGAAGCCCTGCCTTCCGCAGATGAGGCTGACACGCCGATTGCTCTGAAGCAGCTGCGTGATCAGTATCGTCAGCAAAGCGCGGCGCTCGCGCCTTGATCAGGCAAAGAGATCCTTCACCGCCGTTCCCTTGCCGTCTTCCGTGACATAGAAGGGACGCCCTTCGATGGTGAACTCGGTCTTCGGGCTGATGCCCATGGCGGTCATGATGGTGGCATGAAGATCCATCACCGTGACAGGATCTTTGACGGCGACCAATGGGCGCTCATCGGCGGTCTGGCCATGCAGATGACCGCGCTTCATGCCGCCGCCGAACATCAGAACATTGGTGCCGCCGGTGAAGTGGCGGTGCAGGCCGTAGTGTTTGGTCTCCTCGATCTTCTCCACTTTGAAAGTAGCCTGATCTGCTGCCTTGGAGCCTGGCCTGCCCTCGATGAGCGCATCGCGGCTGAACTCGCTGGCGACGATGATCAGCGTGCGCTCCAGCAAGCCGCGTTTCTCCAGATCAGTGACCAGTGTGGCGATGGGCAGATCAATTTCCTGATGCAGCTTGTCCAGGGTTTCATGGCCGTCCTTATGCGTGTCCCAATGCAGGAAAGGGACATACTCGGTGGTCACCTCGACAAAGCGTGTACCAGCCTCGATCAGGCGTCGCGCCAGCAGGCAGCCACGGCCAAAGCGGCCTGTGTCGTATTTTTTGCGGCTTTCCTCAGGTTCCAGCGTGATGTCAAAAGCCTCACGTTCCTTGGAACTGAGCAGGCGGTAAGCATTGTCCATGCTGCGCAGCATGGACTGCTGCTGGTGATCGCTCATGTGGTCGCGATTGGGGTTCTGATCCACGAGCTTGCGGAACAGCCGGTCGCGATTGGCAAATCGGTTGGCATCCATTCCCTTTGGCGGCCGCACGGACTGCGCTGCTTCTTCGGGATAAGGGAGATTCATCGGGCCAAACTCGCTGCCGAAAAAGCCAGCGGTGGTGAAGGCTTTCAGCTCCTCACTTTCGCCGATGCCTTCGAGCCGCTGACCGATGTTCACAAAAGCAGGCATGACCTTGTTGCGCGGGCCGAGCACCTTGGCCATCCATGAACCGATGTGAGGACAAGCCACGGTCTGCGGCGGCACATAGCCTGTATGCCAGTGATATTGATGACGGCTGTGCAAGATGCTACCGAGGTCCGGCTGCACGGCGCTGCGGATGAGTGTGGCTCGATCCATCACCTGCGCGATGTTTTCCAGGCCCTGGCAGATTTTGATGCCGTCCACATTCGTATCGATGGCGGGAAAGGTGCTGAGCATCCGTGAGACTTCGAGGCCCTTTTGAAAAGGGTGATAGCGCTTGGGATCAAAGGTGTCCGGCGCCGCCATACCACCTGCCATCCAGAGCAGGATGCAGGCATCCGCCCGCGCGGGTGGATGCTGGAATGAAGCGGCCTGCGCGAGACGGGGCTCACCCGTCATCCACGCAGCCGTGGCAGCAGCAGAGAGCTGCTTGATGAAGTCGCGCCGGACGATGGCAGGTGGGGCGGTGGGATCAGTGTTCATGGCTTAGAGGACAAAAAGAAATTCAGGCTGCATCATCACGGCCCAGAGCAGGTCGGCGGTGCTTTCAGCGGAGGGTTTGGCTCCCAGCAACTCGGTGGCAGCGGCCAGCTCCCCGACGCTCGGGTCACGAGCCAGCGCGTGGTGATAAACCCAGTGGACCAGCTCTGCGCCATCTTTCCAGGTGCGCTCAGTGAGTTTCTCGGCACCGCGATTGAGCGCGTTGGTGAGCGTTTCACCATTCGACAGATCCAGGGCCTCCAGCGTCGTCAGATCTGTCGGGCGCATGGACACGATCTGGTCACGGTTCGGGCGGCCAAGCGAGCGCATGAGGAAGTCACTCTTGACCAAAGCCGCGCGCACCATGCGGCTGGCGGCCTGCTCTCCCATCGCCAGCAGCGCGGGAGCCTGTTGATTGGCCGCTTGTGTCCATGAGCCCACGGCTTTAACCAGTGTGACGGGTTTGAAATTTTTCGGCAGGGCTCCGAGGCGGCCTTCCTTGCCCGCAGGCACAGAGGGGCTGAACTGCCAGTCCGCATCGGAGATGATGCTGACGGCGCTGCCATCGGTGAGCTTCAGCTGCGCCTGGAACCAAAGCCCGGCGGGGTTTGGCCCCTTGCCGGCATTGGTGGCGACGAGCACGATCTGGTTGTCCCCGACCACCATTTTGTCATGCAGGGCCACGGAGCTGAAATGCGTCCAGTCATCGCTGCCTGTGACACGTTTGCCGTTGATGAACAGCTTGAATTCATTGTCGCAGGAGATCACGGCAGACCCGGCAGCCGGCGCGGCGGCGAGCTTGATGGTTTTACGCAGCAGGATGGATTCATCCGCAGGCGGCACTTTGCCGCCCGCTGCTGAGTCACCCCAGATCCATCTGGCTTTGAGAGACACTTTGCCGGCGGTTTGGGGATCGAGTTTGGCACGAAAAACCGGCGCATCGAGCTTGCCCGGTGCCTCACCTGTGATCTGCCACAGCGCATCCACGAACTGCTCGGCGGTGAGTCGTTTGGCGACCGGGGCACGAAAGACAAAGGCCTCCTCGTTTTCCTCACGGGCGACGACGGACAGGCTCTCATACATCTTGGATGTGGCGATGTGCTCGATGAGTTTTTTGAGATCATAGCCTTCGTCTTGAAAGCGCATCGCCAGGGCGTCCAGCAGGTCTTCATTCCAGGGCGGGCTCTGCATGGAATCCAGTGGATGAACGAGGCCATGCCCCATCAGGCGATGCCAGAGGCGGTTCACAATGGTGCGGCTGAAGCGGCCATTTTCTGGATGCGTCAGCAGCGCGGCGAGCTGACGCAGGCGCTCAGGGCGCGGCGCAGCGGCGTCCACCTGGCCGATTTCTGGGAAGAGCCAGGACGCCTTGGCCGTGCGCCCGACGGGCTTGTCGCAGCGATGAATCTCCAGCGGCTTCTCAGCATAGATGGCGGCCAGGCCATAGGCTTCATCGAGCTTCCAGCGGTCGATGAAGCTGTCATGACAGGATGCGCACTTCAGATTGATGCCGAGAAAGGACTGGCCCACGCTTTGGGCAAACTGGATCTCCACCGTTTGTCCGGCACTGACATCACCACGCCACTGGATGCCGTCGATGAAGCCACGGCTGTCATCGTTCGGTGGCGAGATCAACTCACGGGCAAAGACATCAAAGGGTTTGTTGTTGATGAGCGATTCATAGAGCCACTTGCTGATCTGCTTGCGTCCGCCGGTGATAAATCCGGTGCCGCCGTAGTCGTTGCGCAGCAGGTCATTCCAAAACGTCAGCCAATGCTCCGTGTAGTCCACATCACGTGCCAGCAGGCTGCGCACGAGGCGGCTGCGTTTGTCCGGTGCCTGGTCAGCAGCAAAAGCGGCGACCGCCTCCGGTGTCGGCAGCAGACCGATGAGATCGAGATGGGCGCGACGCAAAAAAGCTCCATCACTCAGACGCTTCGGCCAGGGCTGCTGGTGCTTTTGCAGATACACCTCCAGCAGCCGGTCCACCGGATGCGCGAGCCCTGTTGAGGATACTGGCAGCTCCACACGGCGGGGCTTGAGCGGCGGTTCATAGGCCGGAGCTTTGAAGGCGAAGCCTGCTTCCCAGGGCAACCCTTCACTGATCCACTGACGCAGCAGCGCCGCCTCAGCCGCACTGAGTCCCGCGCCTTTCGGCGGCATTCGTAGATCTTCATCCTGCGTGGTCACCACCTTCAGCAGTACACTTTTTTCCACCTGCTTCAGATCCACCACCGCCCCATTTTCACCACCATGCATGAGGGCTGCACGATCATTCATGGAGAAGCCGCCTTTGAGTTTGTCACCCGTATGACACTCCGCACAGTGCTTGCGCAAAAGCGGCACGATCTGATGCGCAAAATACACCGCGGCTGACGAGCAGAGCGGGGCAGCCAGAAAGGCTGGGATGAGAAAAGAGAAGGCCGGACGGTTCACAACGAGTCAAACGTGACGGCACCGCCAGATCCTCCGCAAAACTTGTGTCCGATCCGGCAGGAAGGATGGCGCATCAGCGCACGTTTGCTTACCCCATGCCCAAAACCATCCTCGCCCTCGGTGCTCATTATGACGACTGCCCTTTCGGACTGCCCGGCACACTGTTGAAGGCGGTGCGGCAGCATCACCGCGTCGTCATTCTCAGCCTGATCGGCGACTACACGAACTGGCCGCCCGTGAAGGGACGCGAGGAAGCTTTGAAGAAAAAAACCATCGAGATGGCGCAGGAGCGCGGCATGGAGATGCGCTTTCTGAATTACCCATCCATGGGCTTTGAAGCCACGCTGGCGGCTAAACGCGCCGTGGCTGAAGTGGTGGCCGAGGTGAAGCCGGACACCGCCTTCATGCTTTGGCCGCGTGACCGCCATCCCGACCACGAAGCCGCCTCCGCCATCTGTCATGCCGCGCTCTACCAGCCAGCGCGGCTGCTCGGGCGCGATCAGGTGCGCAGCCCTTCTGAAGTCTATTGGTATGACAACGGCCCCGGCCACACCATCGACTTCACGCCGGACACCTACCTTGATGTCACGGATGAATGGCAGGCCTCCATCGAGTGGCTCGGCGGTCTCATGGCCTTTGTCCGTGATGGCCCCTTCGACATCCAGAAAGACGCCGCCATCGAGACCAAGCAAACCCTTGCCCGCTACCGAGGTCTAGCCTGCGGCGTGCGCTACGCGGAGGCGGTGAGAGCCGTGCGGCCTGTGGTGCGAGATCTGTGACCGGCTCTTCTTTTCACATCCACAGTAAGAAAAGACTGCTCGCAGACGATTCAGCCGACTGCATTTTGCCTCCCTTCCATGAAACTGATCCCCGCACTCGTTTTCCTCGCCGCCCTGACGGCCTCCGCCAAAACTGACTGGGCGCGTTTTCGCGGCCCGAACGGCAGCGGCGTCTCTGACACGAAAGGCCTGCCCTCAGCCGTCAGCGATGAAACGACCGTTTGGAAAGTCGAGCTCGGCAAGGGCTGGTCATCACCCGTGCTGTGGGAGGATAAAGTCCTCGTCACCGCCGAGACCGGCCCAGGCAAGCGTGCCGTGCTCATGCTGGATGCGAAAAGCGGCCATGAACTGTGGCGTCATGAGGAAAGCTTCGCCGAGCATAAGAAACATAACTTCAATAGCTTCGCCAGCAGCTCCCCCTTTGTCGATGCCCAGGGCATCTATGTGAACTGGAGCACTGGCACTACCATCCAGGCCCTGGCCCTGGATCATACCGGCAAGCTGATGTGGAAAAACGAGCACGTCGCCGACTACATCCATGAGCACGGCACCGGCATCTCACCCGTCGTCGTCGATGGCATCATGATCGTGCGCAGCGAGTTCGATTGGCAGCGCGATGGCAAAATCTATACCGAAGACCCCGCCCAGCAGGCATGGAAAGCCTGCATCGTCGGCCTCGACGCCAAGACCGGCAAGCAAGCCTGGAAAACCGAGTTGCCCAACTGCCTGAACACCTTCTCCACGCCGGTCGTGCATGTGCGTGCTGATGGCAAAAACGAAGTCATCTGCACCAACAACGCCAGCGGCGTCATGGGCATTGATCCCACCACTGGAAAGAAGAACTGGCAATACAATCCCGGCTTCAATCAGCGCAGCCTCGGGTCCGGCGTGCTTCAGGACAACCGCTACTTCTGCACCTTTGGCACCGGTGGTGGCGTCAAGGAATTCGCCGCCATTGATGTCAGCGGCAATGAACCCAAACCTGTGCCTTTCGAGTTCAGCAAAGGCCTTCCCTATGTGCCTTCACCTCTCGTCATGGACGACCTCATGTATCTCCTCGGCGACGGCGGCATCCTGAAGGTGGTGGATTTCAAATCCGGCAAGCAGCTCTATGAAGAGCGCCTCAACGGTAGCGCAGGCAGCAGCAAATTCTTCAGCAGCCCTGTGGCCGCTGATGGCAAATTTTTCGCAGGTAGTCAGCAGGGCGATCTCATCGTCGTGAAAGCCGGCCCCAAGTTTGAGCAACTCAGCGCCACGAAGCTCGACAGCCCCATCAACGCCAGCCCCGCCATCGGCGAAGGCCGCCTCTACGTCCGCACTGAGAAGATGCTCTGGTGCATCGGCAGCAAAAACCAGCCCGTGCCGTAAAGCGAATTATTATCGCGAATTACCCAAGGCGTGGCTCAGATAGACTCGACGTGGGCTTTGCCGTCGAGCTTCTTGATCACGTGCGCCGCGTATCCGCCAAGAATCGAGTCGCCGATCAGCAGCACGCGCGGTCGCTTCGGGTCTTTGATGGTCGCCTGATTGAGCTACCAGCCTTTGCCATCTGAATGCAGCCGTGGATCGATCGCGACAGGCGTTTCGGCCGCGAAGGCGTGGAAAGCAAAAGCAGCGGCGAGGAGGAATGTGCAGCGCTTCATGGTAGGTTAAGCCAGATAACGTTGGTCGCTGATAAGGTCTTTGTAGCTTCGATTTAGATACTACCCTGCAGAGCTAAGTGACAGACTTCGACAGAAGAATGGGTACAGAAGAATCCATTCATTCTTCTGTCGATAATGAGTCGCGTAGCCAGATTGGGCGCCGGATGGCTCTATGGGGCTGCTTCTAGCACGATCTCGCGGTCTTCACCCGCAGCGACATTGCAGACGATTTGCCAGCGTTGCGTCGCGGCATCCCAATTCGTCTGCCAAGACGTGACTGGCTGGCCGTTCACGAGCACGCGATGGCCTTTCGGTGACTTCAACTCGGCAAAAGTGACCGGCTCATGCCCGAGTCCACCTTTCACGAGGACTTGCGCACGCTGCTCTTCATCGACCGCGACGACGAGCGGATAGCTTTTCGTGATCTCACCACGTTTGGCGATAGGTTTCAACGCGTTGCCTTGAGCCTCGCGATGCACGGGACGCCAGGTGTCGGCATCGCGGGCGAGCATGTCACGCAGGTTCGCATCCGGGCCGTAGTAAGCGGTGGCATCGGCGGGGAAGATGACGAGTTCCAGCTCTGCCTCGACGAAATCACCAGGCAGCAACTCAGTGAGGCCGGGTGGCGGTGAAAGCTCGACGGCGGTCTTGTGGTTCCCTTTGCCCCACTCGGTGCCGAAGGTAGACACATATGGCGCGGCGGGTTTTCCACCGAGCACGGCACGCCACGAGCGCACGATGAGGCCGCGACTCGCCATCGCGTGGCCTTTTTTCAAGGCCTCACGCTCCACGCCATGCACGGAGATCCATGCACTCTCGCCATCGAGTGGCAGCGTGGTGCGATCAACCTCGTCCTTCTCTCGACGCGGCTCCCATTCCTCGCGCAGGCCAGTGACATCGCCGATGGCGACGCGGCGTGCGGGCACGTCGTTGTAAAAATCCGCGCCAAGCTGGAAGAATGCGAGCCTTTGCCACCGCAGCGGCTTCCGCACGTCGTAACGCAGCCGCAGAAAGGTGCGCAGATGGTCGTTCGCCGCGGGCACGGATACATCCATGCGTGCCGCGATCTCGCCGCCGCTCGATTCTTCGGTGTAGCTCACGTCGGTGAGGCACGGACCTTGCGCTCGATACTCGGTGCGCGTGCCCTTCATCTCCTGATAGCGACCCTGCGCGTCCTTCCACATGAGGAAATCGCCGCCGCCGCAGTTCTCCGCCCAGCCCCAGCGTTTCGCCTTTGCTTCAACGGGCAAGGTCATGAGCGGACGCACGTCCGTGATGAAACAACGCCGCTGCACACGTCCCGGCTCGAAGCAGATACTCTCGCCAAAGCTGCCCACCGCCGCCTGATCCCAGAATTGATTGTGCCCCCAGCCGATGAGGCAGAGCTGCGCATGTGATGCCGCGCACACGCCGCCATAGCGGGCATGCACCATTTGGAAAATGAGCTCGCGTCGCGAATTCGGTGGCACACGCACCCACGCGAAACCATGGAACCACGACCCGTCATGCGGCAGGCGGCCCTTCTCCGCACGGATGTGCCAGTTTTTCGAAATCTGCACCGGAATGCCCGTCGGCGTGCCATCGAGCTCGCAAAGCATCGGCGTGAAACCCGTGATCGGTAGATGCTTCTCCTGCGTGAACATCAATCGCGCCACCGTGGCCTCATTGGCGTCGTTACGCAGCGTCACGCGCCAGCGGTCGATGCGATCCAGATGCTCCTCCGGGTAATACGTGCCGCCCGCGTTGCTCCATCGCTCCTCCGGCAGCGCCAGCCGATGACAACCCAGCGCCTCATCCCGCGTCACCGCCAGCTCCGACTCCACCACGGCCTTCGAAGCATTCGCGAGCACCTCCAGCAACACGCTGCGACTGCTGCTCACCTTCTTCTCGCCCTGTCGCAACTCCATCACCGCGTCGCTTTCGCTCTCCAGCCGAAACGCGAGCCTGTCCGGCCACGCACTGATCTCCAGCCTCACTATGCCGTTGAAGGCCTTCCCTTCCGCATCCGCAAACGTCAGCCCCTCGATCACCACCCGCTGAAAAAAGCGACCGCTCTCTACAAAGCGCACCGGCTGCTGCCACTCGTCCTCCGGCTGCGTGTGCCCTTTACAAACATAGCGCCGCCCCTCAGCAATCACCACACATTCCCACTCACCCTGCATCGGCCTCACACGTCGTGTATCGAAAAGCATCGTCTGCTTCCCAAACTGAAACCCGAGCACTTCCTCCTTCGTCCACTCCGTTCGCTGAAACATCGTCAGCGGTCCATTCAACCACCAAAGCCCCGTTTGATCCTCCACCCGCGGCATCCAATCGACCATCGACGGCTCGGCAGCGAACGTGAGCGTGGTCAAAAGGCAAAGCGAAAGCAAAAAAAGGCGTCGTAGCATGACGGTAGTGTTTGAACGCGAATCACTCTTTTCGCCAACGGCAATGCAGCGGGCCGAAAGTCGATTTATCGCGTGATCGCATCTCCCATCCACCGCACCGCGTTTTCAATCACCCGCAGCGTCTCGGCCTGCTGGAAGATGGGATAGGTTTCGTGGCCGGGGCGGAAGTAGAAGACGCGGCCCTGGCCCACGTTCCAGACGCAGCCGCTGCGGAAGTGCTCGCCTTTGTCCCACTTTTCCTCGAACACGATTTCATCCGGCGACGGCACGTGGAAGGGCTCGCCATACATCTCGGTGCGCGGGATGTCCCACTGCGCGGGCAGCCCGGCGGCGATGGGATGCTGCGGCAGCAGCGTGGTGACATGCGAGGGCATGCCATCATTGCGATACACGGGGAAGACGCAGGCTGGCAGCGTGAGCTTCCACAGGTTGCCCTCGCCCTTCTCGACAAAGGGCGTAACGCGGGCGGCACGACCGACGCCTTTGTAATACGGCGCGTCATTGACGAACGCCCACTTCACCGTCGCACGCTCCGCCTCCGGCACTTGCTTCAATGCGTCGGACTTTGCCCGCTCCTGCATCAGGCGCACAAACGGCTTCGCCCAATGCGCCGAGTGCAGGCCGATGAAGCCGAGTTGGCCTTCCTTCACCCGTTTCACCACCGCCTCCGCCCGCGCATCATCCTGCTCCTTCGCGCGGCGATGACTCCAAAAGATGAGTACGTCCGTCGTACCGAGCGCGGCATCGCTCAGGCCTTGATCGGCCTCGTCGAGCTTCGCCGTCTTCACGGAGAGTCCCGGCAGCTTCGCCAGATGCGCCGCGAGCGTCTCACCGAGAAACTTTTCGCCATAGCCCTGCTTTTGCTCCGGCTGCTGCTCATCCCACACGAGTACGCGAAGGGGCTCAGCGGCATGGAGAGTTGAGATGGAAAGAAGCAGCAGGGCGGCGAAAGGCTTCCGTTTGGTTTTCATAAGATATCGGTGAAGAATGGCGGGGCGAGCAACGAAACGATATTCAGATATCCACACCCGAAGAACCTTTTTTTACGCTTTCAACTGGCTCAACGTCCCCATGCTACTGGCAAACTTGTCCGCTTCGATGCCGAGGCCTTGCAGCATGGTGACGAAAAGATTGGCGAGCGGTGTGTTGTTCTGCGTGTTGAAGCTGAGGTTCTGGCCGTGTTTGAAACCGCCGCCGGCGAGGATGAGAGGGAGGTTTTGGTTGCTGTGGGAGTTGGCGTTGCCAAGGCAGCTGCCATAAAGCACCTGCGTGTGATCGAGAAGCGTACCACCGGTCTCGATGACCTCGCGGAAAGCTTTGAGGAGATCGGCGAAGGCCTTCAATTGAGCTTCTTCGATCTTCTTCAACTCGGCGATCTTGTCGGGTTCGTTGCCGTGGTGGGTGAGGCCGTGCGTCTCGCTTTTCACGCCGGGCACGTGCGGCACGACGCTGAAGGTGCTTAGCGAGAGCGTGACGATGCGCGTGCTGTCCGTCTGCAAGGCGAGGCGGATGAGGTCGAACATGAGCTTGGAGCGTGCGATGACTTCGTTGGCATCGGCGATGTCTTTGGGCTGCGGGTAGTCCACCTTCGGTTTGGGGCGATTTTCCCACTCGATGTTGCGCTGGAGCCGGATTTCGAGTTCGCGCACGCTTTGGAAGTATTGATCGAGCCGTGCGCGGTCTTCGGGGGCGCTGCTTTTTTCGAGTCGCTTGGCTTTATCGAGGATCAGATCGAGCACGCTGCCACCGGCTTCGATGCGGCGCATGGTGGCAGCTTTTTCTTCAGGTGTTCCGGCGACAAAAAGTCGACGGTAGAGCTTCTCGGCACTCTTTTCAGATGGAAGCATGACACCCGAGCGAGAGATGGCGATGGAGTCGCCGTAATGCTCGCCTTTGCTCACGGAGACGGCGAGCGAAGGGAAGCGCGTGTCGAGTCCGAGCTTCTCGGCAGCGAGTTGGTCGAGCGAGAGGCTGTTGCGAAACGTCGGCTGCCCCGGATGCGGCGCGCCGCTGAGGAAGCACTGCCCCGCGTGGTGGTTGCCATTCACATCCGGGTGCGAGAGGCCGTGGAAGGTGGTGAAATGCGGTCGCTGCTCGGCGAGGAGGTTGAGGTAGGGGCTGGAGGTCTCGCCTGCTTTCGGGAAGAAGAACTCCGGCATCATGCCCAACGGCACATGAATAGCGAAAAGCCGCTTCGGCGGCAGTTTTTCGGCCGCGCGACCGATGGAAGGCAGAGCTAGCAATGCGCCAGCAGCGCGGAGGAAGTGTCGGCGGTTCATGGTTTCGAATGAGGCTGGTAAAAGGTTGGGGGTAAAAGATTCAGAAGCTGGGTTTATTTTTCACCCTCAATCTTTTACCAGCTTCTGGGTGTGGAAGATTTCGCTCTCGGCCAACGCGTGAATCAGTGACCTCAATCCATGCCCGCCGCTCTTCGTGCTTTCCACGATGCGGCGGATCTCGGCGCGGTCGGCGAAGCTGACTTCGGTGCCGGTGGCGTAGCGGGAGAGATGGGACACAAAGGCTTCGGCGAGCTTGGTGGGATGGGCGTTGAGGAGGGCATTCAAATCGCCGGTGCCAGTGAACTTGCGACCATCGGGGAGTTCGCCGCTGGGATCGACTTTGGGGCCGAGCTTGTAGGTGACGCGCCATGGCGTTTGACCTTTTTCGGGTGGTTCGTCGCCCTTGCCGTTGGAGCGGTAGCGATCTCGCAGGCCGCCGATGGGATCGAAGGCTTCGAGGGCGAAGCCTGCGGGGTCGATCTTCGCGTGGCAGGCGGCGCAGTTGGTGTCGGCGCGATGTTTGTCGAGCTGCTCGCGAACGGTGGTGGTGCCGCGAGTGTCGGGATCGACGGCACTGACGCCAGGCGGCGGTGGCGGAGCGGGATCGTTGAGGAGTCGGTCCATCACCCACACGCCGCGTTTCACGGGCGAGGTCGTGGTGCCGTTGGCGGTGAGCTTGTGGATGGCGGATTGGCCCAGCAGACCACCTCGCAGGCTGTCGGCGGGTAGCGGCACCTTGCGGACCTCCACGCCGGTCACGCCCGCGATGCCGTAGTGCTCGGCGAGGCGCTGCGTGAGCATGGCGAAGCTGGGTTTGAGCAGGTGGGTGATGGGGAGATCGTTTTGGATGAGTTCGCGCAAAAAGCTACGCGTCTCCGCGGCCATGCCTTCGTGCAGGAGGAAGCGATACTCGGGGTAAAGCTGCGGATCGGGCGTGGTCTCATCGAGTCGGCTGAGTTCGAGCCATTGATTGGCGAAATCGTCGATGAAGCGCTCGCTGCGTTTGTCGGCGAGCAGGCGATCCACTTCACGATGCAGCACTTCGGGCTTGTTGAGGTCGGCGGCGAGCAGTTGAGCGTCCGGCGGACCGTTCCAGAGCCAATACGAGAGGCGCGAGGCCAAGATGGTGGGCTTGGGCTCGATCGAGTGAAACAAAAACTCCGGCGAGGTAAGCACCGCGACATACACACGCCGCATGGCATCTTCAAAACAGTCCTTCTCGGCGATGCGTGACTTGAGCAGTGCTAGATACGGCTCGATCTCATCGGGTGCGACTTTACGACGAAAGGCCTTCGGCAAAAAGGTCGTCAGCAGCTTGCGAGCATCGGCTTCAGGCTGCGCGGATTGCACGGTCTCCAGCGCTGGCTTCCGCTCCTGCGGCGTAAGATCGAAATGCATGCTCGGCACATAGCCACCGATGCTGCGCACCTCCTCGCGTTGTGGTGGGATGACATCGCTAGCCGTGATCGTGGTGATCGGCAGATCGCCGAACAAACGCTTATGACTTTCCGGCGGCCACGTCGCATTCAGCGGCCCTTCGATCTCGAACCAGTCAATCGCCACGCCGGGTCCCACATGCTTTTTCGCCCGCCCGGCGACCTGGCCGATGCGCAGGCCATTCCACGGGATCGAAACGGGATCGAAGACGATGCTCTCATGCGCATCGAGCCACTCGGTGATCTCCGCCTCGTTCGACTTCATCGACGGCGCGGTGAAGGCTCGCAGCAGGCGACCTCCTTCCTGTTGCTTGCCCTCCTCATGGGCTCGCAGCACGGCAGCCTGAGCTGCGCCGGGCTCCGGTTTGCCCGCGTTCCACTGAAAGCCCCACAGCGACAATTTCATGCGATACATGCCCGCGTAGATCGGCGACACATTCATCGCCGCTTCATAGCCCGCGAGGTTCGGATTGAGCAAACCGACCGCGCTTTCGCTTTTCGCCGCCTTCACGGCTTCGTGCTGTTTTTTGCGCTCCTCCATATCCGGCCCCGCATCGCCCACATGGCCTTGTTTGTCCTCAAAACCGCCGCGCACCGGCAACGCGGGATCAGGTTGCTTGTCCTTCAGCAGCACGAACTGCCCCTGCACGAGGTTTCCGCCAAACTTGAAGAGTCCTGCCGGATAGATGCGCTTCTTGAAGACACGCGGTGGCGTGCTGCGGGTGGCGATCGCCGCATCCAGCGCCTTCTCGACCGCCTCTTCATAAGCCGCGAGATGTGCAGGCGAGATGTCGAGCGCCCCCGCGATCTTGTCATAGCCGGCCACTCGGCCATCCGCCGGCAAAAGCCCGACCACATCGAGCCTCGGCAACGCCAGTAGGTCCTGCAGCGTGTTTTGAAACTCCACCCGCGTCATGCGTCGCAATCGGATGCGCCCGCCCGGTGCCGGAGCGGTCATCGCCATCAGCTTCGCCTCCAGTTCCTTCACAAACGCCGCCTTCTCCGCCTCCGCCAGCTGCTTTTTCTTCTTCGGCGGCATCTCCCCCCGCTCCACCGCATCGTGGACCTTGATGAGCAGGTCCACATGCTGCGTGTCCAAGGTCAGCGCCGTCAAATCGAGGTCACCCTTCTTTGTCTCTGCATCATGGCAGTCATAGCAATGCTGCTCCAAAAATGCCGTCGGAGGAGCAGCGAGAAGCGAAGTGGAAAGCAGACAGACAAGAAGGGAGCGAAGCATGAGACGAGCTGGTATGTTCACTACGGAGAAAAGCGTCGAATCTAGACGATGAGGAGGAGGTTCGACGGCAGAATGGGGCCAGAGGAATCTGATTCAGACTATTCTTTTATCGATTCGAGCTATCTCAGCAGAGGCTTCAGCTTCTCTGCATAAACGGCATAGCCTGCGGGCGAGAGATGGATGTTATCCGGCGTGAAAAGCTCCTTCTTAATCGTGCCGTCGGCATTGGTGAAATCGCTCCACAGGTCGAGCAACTTCACCTTGGCATCACTGTCGAGTTTCAGCGGATCGAGGGCGGCATTGGTCTTCTGGATGTCTTCGTAGAAGCGATTGCCGGGCGCATGAGCAGGCAGAATCTTCGCGACGATGATCGCGGCGGCGGGGAATTTCTGTCGCAGGTTCTTTAGGCACATCTCGATGCCTTTCGCGGCGGCTTCGATGCCGGTCTCGGGGGTGAAGAACATGTTGTTGTTGCCGATCATGAGCACGATGGCCTTCGGCTGCAAGCCATCGGCACCGCCGTGATCGAGCCGCCAGAGCACGTTCTGCGTTTTATCGCCGCCGATGCCGATGTTCACGGCTTTGAGCTCGGGGAAGTTCTTTTTCCACGATTCACCCCACTGGATGGTGATGCTGTCGCCGACGAGTAGCACATCGAGCGGACCTTGGTTTTCCTGCACGGTCTTGACATGAGTTTCGTGCAGCTTTAGCCAGGACTCACCGCCAAAATGGCCCGCGCTGGGCACTTGGGGCCAAAGCTGCGGCAGATGCTTGTTCGACTCACGACCTGGGCGACGCTCGTATTCCGGCTTATCGACGACATAGGCCCGTTCTTCCGCTGTGAGCGGCCAGCCGGTCTTTTGAGGCTCGGCGGTGACGTGCGGGTAATCGAGAGCGGCGGCGGAGGAGGCGAACAGAAGGAGGAAGGTGGAACGGATCATCTGGGTTGATACGGAGAGGTGCGCTGACACTCGACACGGATTTATCGACAGAAGAATGGGGACAAGAGAATGATAGGAATCAGATTTTTCTGTCCCCATTCTTTTGTCGAAATGCTTCACCGCTGCACGATTCGCACGGGCAAGGTGGGTTGGGTTTTCAAGGTCAGCTTCACGTTGTCAGCCGACAGTTCGTCGAGCTTGGCAGGTCGAAGATTGGGTCGGGCGGCGATTTGGATGACGGCGAAGTCGGCTTGAGCGGGAATGAGGCACTTCGCAGTGAGGGTGCGCACGCCTTTAGCATCGGAGCCGAGCGTGGTGACCTGGGCACTGCCGCTGGCGAGGGCTTCCGGGATGCTTTGCGGCCAGGTTTGATGCAGCGAGCCGGGATCGCCTGAGAAAAGGTAGAGCTGACCGAAGAAGGACACAGAGGGTTTTGTGTTGGGGGCACGACCATCGCGAAAATCGGCGCTGAGTTCGAGCACGGAATCGCCATCCGGGCTCAGGGTGTGCCGAAGCGGACGCAGATCGACGAGTTGGAAGACATCGCAGGAGATCGCGCGATCATTGGGATCGCCCGAATCGCTGCCGGGGGCGATGAAGCGCAGTTGGCCATCGCGGATCGCCGCTTCATCGCCGCTCCAAAAGCCTGTTTGGTGGGGAAAGCCGCGATCCAGACGCATTTCATCGAACGAGCCGTTGAGGAGCGAAAAGAGCCGCTTGGTCGTCGCCTTCGGCGAAGAGATGGCCCAGACAATCGATGCACTGAAAAGGCCGATGACCAGCCCGGCGGCCATCGCGGTGATGGGGCGGGTGATCCAGGTGAAACGCTTCTTTTCGGAAGTGCGGCTAAAGCCGCAGCCACTTTGGAAAGCCTCCTGCCGAAAACGATCATGCAGTGCCATGGAGCGGACCTGCATGTCGGCAAAGAGCTGGCGTTTTACCGGATCATCGCGCATGGCAGTCTCGAACGCGGCGAGTTCACCTGGCGTGAGCACACCATCTTGGTAGCGCATGGATTGAGCGAGGAAGTCGGTGTCGTTCATGAGGCGACAGAGGTTTGAAGGCGGGCGCGAATGCAATCGCCGAGGGTTTTGTGGAGACGGGCGAGGGCTTGATAGACGGTCTCGATCTTGCGGCCCATGATCCGGGCCACGTCGGTGCAGTCGCGCCGCTCAAAGTAGCGCAGGCGCAGCAACTCACGATTGTTCGGCGTTATCTGCGTGATGCAGTGATCCAGCGCCTCCTGCATGGCATCGGTCTTCGATTCATCTGGCCATTCCTGGGCCAGCAGAGCCAGCATTTCATCGCTAAGGCCGACATATCGCCCATCCCGCGCCCGCAAGATGTCGATGGCGCGATTTTTCCCGGCCAGCCTTGCCCAGTTCATGAGATGCGCCGTCGTCTCGAAGCTGTCCGCCCGCACCACGGCCTTCACGCACACTTCCTGAAACACGTCCTCCGCCAGATGAAAATCGCGCGTCACACTGGCAAAGAACGCCGTGAGCGGCAGCCGCTCGGCGAGCAGGATGGCGGTGAGGGATTCGGGGATGAGCATGAAGGTCCACAGATTACGAGGTGCGGCCGTGAATCTCGACACGCCCCGGAGCGGTTGCTTCCGAAGCCACCGGGCTTCAATCCAACTCCGCGATCGCCGCACGCATCACCGTGAGCACTTGGACTACCTCGGCAGCCGGATCGTAGTCCTTGCGACCCATCGCCAGCGTTTCGATAGGCACAAAGCCGCGATAGCCGCCGTCGTGGATGATCTTGGCGAGCTTCTTGTAGTCGGTGGGCGGGGTTTTGAGGCTGCTACCGATGGTTTCCTTGATCTGCCAGTTCACCGCGTGCGGCACCATCAGGGCGATGTCGGCATACGGGTCGTCGGTGAAGTATTTGCCGGTGTCCACGAGCGCACCGCACCAGGCATGATCGACGCGCTTCAGCAGGCTGACGTGCTCCGGTCCGGTGGTGAGGAAGTCGCCGTGATTTTGCACCGCGATGAGGACGCCGAACTTCTCGCCATGTTCGGCGCATTCGCGCAGCGCCTCGGCCATCCATTTCTCCACCTCATCGCGCGAGGCACCTCCAGCAGCGCCCTGCCAGTCCTTCGAATTCTTTTGCTGCGGACCGGCAAACACCCGCACCACGGGCGCACCGAGCCGCGCGGCCACCTCAATCCACCGCTTCGTCAAAGCCACGCCCTCGGCACGCACGGCCTTGTCCGCCGTGGCGAAGTCATTTTTCACGCCCGTGCCGCTGATCGTGATGCCGCGATCAT
Source organism: Verrucomicrobiaceae bacterium (assembly GCA_947463285.1). Taxonomy (GTDB): domain Bacteria; phylum Verrucomicrobiota; class Verrucomicrobiia; order Verrucomicrobiales; family Verrucomicrobiaceae; genus Prosthecobacter. Next base: position 17,358 of record CANHTV010000021.1, read on the forward strand.
GCGTGTAGTGCTTGATGCGGGCGATGTAGTCGTCCGATGGCGCTTTCGGATAGCCGGGGAAGAAGTAGCCCGTGAGATCCACCGCCTCGATGTCATGCTTGACGCAGAAATCGCACACGCCGAAGAGATCAATGCCCGTCGTGGGATCGGCGATGTTCGCATTGAGCTGTTCGAGAAAGGAATACGCGTTCAGCGTCGGCGTGAAGCGTGCTTTGCCCACGCGTGGGATCGGCGAATAAGCCGCGTGCGCCGTGGCGGCTCCGAGTGGAGCAATAGAGGCGAGCTTCAGGAAATGGCGGCGGGTGGTGTTCGGTGTCATGCTGTTCCAGTGGTTCGTCCTGGGCTCTACTTCAACTCAGGCCTCAGGTAAGCCTTGATGTAGTCGTTGTCGGTGGCGTGCTTCACATTCGGGGCACCGGGATAAATGAGGTCGCAGGGGACTTGGTGGGCATCGCAGTGTTCTTTGAGCTTCACGCCGAAGTTGGCGGTGTGGGTGGGGTCTTTTTCGTCATGACCGAGGTTTGGCGGGGCGCTGTAGTAGAGGCCGACGGGCGGGTCGCCAGGGGTGACGAGTTCGTAGGGGGAGTATTCTTTGATCCAGGGCAGGAGGCGTTCGCGGGCATCGTAGAACATTTGAAAGGACCCGATTTTCTTCTTCGCATCCCAGGCGATGCCGAAGGCGTGCGAGCCGTATTTGCTGTTGGGCGTCCATTCACGCATCTGGTGAGGATCGAGCGTGGTCTGGGCACCGGACACCGCGGCGCAGAGGACGCGGGTGGACTCGCGGGCAACGGGATCGGCGCTGGCGGGATCGGCCAGATCATCATGAAAGGCAAGCCAAAGGCTCGTGCAGGCACCGGCGGAGCCACCGGCGAGGGCGACCTTGGTTTTGTCGAGGTTCCAGTCCTTGGCCTTGCTGCGGCAGAACTGAAGCGCGCGGGCGCAATCGAGCATGGGTCCCTTCACGGGCGGCACGAGTCCATCGGCGGTGGAGTCCTTGATGGTGCGGTATTCCACGGATGCCACGGAGATGCCCGCTTCTAGAGCCGGAAGGATCATGCTTCGAGCCACAGACCGGTCGCCGCCCTGCCAGCCGCCGCCATGGATGTAAACGAGCAGCGGCGTGGGCTGCTCCGACTTC
>CANHTV010000022.1 GCA_947463285.1 Verrucomicrobiaceae bacterium
CCACTCCAGCATTCAAGGCGTCCTGTTTCAGTCGCACGACGACTCGCCCGCTTGCGCCCCAGCCGCCGCATGGGTTCAGGTAGCCGTTGGGAAAGGACTCCGCTTTCCACTGCGGATGCTTTTGCTGCAAAAGAGTGCTGTCCATGCGAACGAGTTGATGTCTGCGAGCGGTGAGAAAGGTGTGGCTGTCGTGCTCAAAAGAGCCGGGCTGCATTTCACCACGTGTCATGATGAGAAAGCCGTCTTCATGAAACAACTCCTCGCCCCAGCGGACATTCCATTCAAGCCAGCGCTGGATGCTGAGCTCACCCATGGCGGTGTATTGCTCATCGTTGGCGTAGTCCATGCGGATGACCTTGTTGATGTCCGTCGAGGCCGCATCGGGATGAGGAATCACTCCTGCATCCAGCAGCGTGACCTGCCAGCCGCGTGAACGCAGCTCTAAAGCCGAAGTGAGGCCAAAAACGCCGCCGCCGAGAATGAGTGCTGTGGATGAGGATGCCATGATGGGTAGAACTACGGATGACAGCATCGGGGAATCCATGATGCAACCTTTCAGGCGGGCAATGGGCGCTTCCTGAAGGGTAAGCCAAGCACGGAAGGTGAGGCCTAGCGGCTGCATCTAAAGGCGTAACCAACCTTGGAATCATGAATTCCTCCCAACCAACCCGCCAGCGATCCGCAGGCATCGCGTCTTGGCATGTCCAAGCCCTGATTTTATGAAAACACACCCCCACCCAACCCCATCCCCGTGTCGTCTCAAGTCCGTACTCGCACTGGCCGCAGGCTTCATGCTCAGCCTTCCTGCCTTTGGCGGGACACCTGGCACTTGGTATTCCATTCGCACGAATGGCGTGCTGGTGCAGAAGGCAGACAACTCCTGGGTAACCTTCGGCACCGCAGAAGTCGGCACTCGCGCCCTCGCGGACAATCAGATCAGGCGCATTCGTTGAACCACTGGAGGCAAGGCCATCCTCATCGGTCCTCTCGGGGTTTATTTGGTGAACTCCAGCTTCGCGATCACGCAGCAGCGGACGGGTATTTATTACAATAACGACCACATTCAGGACGCGATGCAGGACAGTACTGGAAACTGGTGGGTGCTGACCAATCGCGGACCCCATCGCGGCAACAGTCTGCTGAATGCGGGCATGTCTCCACGCTCTAGAGCGGCGTCTCCAATGTGCCGGCGAATGAAACGCCTGCGAACCGGATTGAGCAGTATAGCAGCGGCAACCTCTGGTTCATCGTCAATGGCTATGGCGGCGACAGCATCTACTGCCTGACCACGGCGGATGTGTGGGAGAAATATATGGCGACTAATGTCGGCGTGCCTGGGCTGGCCGATTTAGATATAGCCGCACATCCGAATGGTGATGTCTTGTTCGGTCTGTTGTATGGCCATGGTCTCGCCCGTTTCCGCCGTGGCAGCGCCTGGGTGCGCTAAAGCATGGCTACGCTCGGCATCGAGAGTTACGAAGCCTCATCGCTGGCGTTGATCGGTAACAAGCTGTGGTTCAGCTCCGGCTACAATCCCAGCTTAGTCGGCAACGGCACGGGTGTGCATGACCTCATACTCGACGCGAATGGCGACAAGACCGGCCAGCAGTCCTACAGCTATATCGGCACCAGCACGACCGTGCCGACGAATCACTGCCGTGCCGTAGCGGCGTACAGAAGCGGCAACGTCTGGTTTGGGCCTATGACGAGCCGATTCTGTCTCGCCGCTGAGTGGTTCAATCCCTTTCCGATCGCCGCAGGGGGCAGCTTCACGGCCCTTGTCGATCCAGGTGATGTCATCAAACAAGACCTTGGCGGTCATTTAGCCTTCACCTCCACCACGCTGGGTGCCTTGAGTGGCACGCTGAAGCTTGGCAATACCAGCCAGACTTTCAAAGGTGTCTGGCAGATCCCGCTCACAGGCGATGCGACGGCTGAGATCCAAATTCCAGGCAAGGGCGAGACACCTCTGTCGCTTCACTTGGTGCTCTATCGTAATGAAGATCGAACCACACCCGAAGCAGGCATTGGCGGCACGGTCAGCAAGCCGGGCATGGATGGCGAGAACGTCGAACTTTTTGACTATCGTCATGCCTGGCCGACAGGAGCATCACCAGCACCTTACAAAGGCCGATACACGGCCACCTTAGGAGCAGGGGATTCGCCTGGAGACGGTGACACACCCCCCGGCTGGTTCAGGCAATTTGCTTCTGAGTATTGGTGAGACGGGTCGTGTAACTTGGTCAGGCAAGCTGGCTGATGGAACAGCCATCACAGGCACCTCCTTTATCTGGCCTAACACTTGCTTCCCTGTGTTTCAAAATCTCTACAAGCGCAAAGGTTCCGTCTTGCGTGGGCCGATGATCAACTCCTCATCGAAGAGCCTCGTTGGCTCGGTTCGCTGGCTTAAAAAACCGCAATGCGTGCTGAAATAGCCGTTCGGAATTGAAGCAGATCTCGCGGTCGATGGCCACGCCTACAAAGCCCCAGATAAAGGCTTTCCCGCCATGGATCTTGGCAATGTCAGCTCTGTGAAACCAACGCCAGCATGCAGTTTGTGGGTGGAAACATCGAGTCAGCGACACAGCTCTCGAAGCTTGCCCAAAGCTGCCGCATCACCAGCGCTCACAAGGCTATTTTCTCCACATGCAGCCTCGTGAATCCAACAGCCATGAAGATCACAACGATCAACGCCAGCACCGGCTATTTCAAAAGCAGCTTCACTTTAAAAAATCGACTCCCATTGGTGAAGCGCAGTGTCACCATTGAAGGTGTTCTCGATACCGTCATGGGCTCAGGCTCAGGATTCTTCTTGCTCAGTGAACTTCCGCAGCCTCCAGCGACCAGCATCATCAAAACACTACAGCGTGCAGGAACAGTCCGTCTTCTACCATCCGACCTATGATTTTATGGGTAAAGAAAGAGAATGAGAGTGCATCAGGCCGCGTTCTACGCTCTCGTTCTCTTCTTCATGTCAGCGAAGCTCACCACCATCCTGCTTGCCGATGATCACGCCGTCGTCCGGCGCGGTTTCAGCATGATCCTTGCTGCGCAATGGGACATGCAGGTGCTCGCGGAAGTTTCCAATGGACGTGAAGCCGTTGAAAAGGCCGAGGCGTTGCAGCCTGATGTCGTCGTCATGGATGTGACGATGCCCGAGCTCAACGGCATCGAGGCCACTCGTCGCCTGCTGAAGCTTTCGCCAAAGACCCGCGTGCTGGCTTTGTCCATGCACAAAGACTCCGTCTATGTCCGTGAGATCCTCCGAGCCGGAGCCAAGGGCTACCTTTTGAAAGACAGCAGTGAGACCGAATTCCTCAAAGCTGTGCGTGCCGTGGCAGTGGGCCAGGGCTACCTCAGCCCCGAAGTCAGTGACGCCGTTCTGGATGACTATCGAAAGCACGTCACGAATCCCATCGATCTGCTTTCAACTCGTGAGCGTGAAGTGTTGCAAATGATCGCTGAAAGCAAGACGAACAAGGACATTGCCAACGCTCTCAACCTCAGCGTTTACACCGTCGAGGCACATCGTGGCCGCATCATGGAAAAGCTGAACCTGCACAGCATTGGCGAACTCGTGCGCTTCGCCGTGCGCAATGGACTGATCGACTAAGCCGATGAAGCTAGGCCTCACTCCTTTCACGCGCCGCATCACCCAGCGGACGGTGATGTGGGGGCTAAGCGCGGGTTTTGCCCTGGTGCTCGTGCTGCTCGGCATCGCCGGACTCGTCGCCGTGCGTGACAGCCATGCCATCCGCCGCAGTGCTGGGGGGCTTGTGCAGGAGCAGCTCCTCATCGCGCGTCTTTTGAATGAAGTGCAGGTTGAGGAAAATACACTGACCGAGGTGCTGCACCGCCTCACCCGCACGCCGCAGACACTCGACCGCTCCGCCTTGCTCCGTGAGTTGGTAGAGGCGGATCAATCCGTGGCCCGCCTCGCTGTCGATGCTGCCACCACTCCAAAGGCCAGAGTCTGGCGGCAACTCGAACAAAGCGTGCGCAGCTTTTCTAAAGAAGCCCGATCAGCGCTCGACCAAGACGACCCCATCTCCGAGGAAAGCATCACCAGCCTCTTCAGCCGACATGATGAGGTGGTCGAGCTTATCCACGATCTGCTTCACGATAGTTCCGAACATCTCCGAACCTCTGATGAGCAGATCGAGCGGCAATCACGCGACCTCGCGGATGAATCCGCGCTGCTTCTAGGCTCCTCGCTCATCCTTGCCGGGCTGTGTGCCATCGGCACCATCCTTTTCGTTCGGCACAGCATCCGCCGCATCGAGTGGCAGACGGATGAGATCAACCGTGTCTCGTGGCACATGCTGCAAACCCAGGAGGAAACCGCACGCCGCTTCTCCCACGAGCTGCATGATGAACTCGGCCAGTCACTCGCCGCCGTGAGAGCTAATCTGACCTCCAAAAGCCAGGACGATCAGCCCGAACGTCGTGCCGACTGCGTGCAGCTCGTCGATGAAGCGATAGCTAACGTTCGTGAGCTTTCCCAACTGCTGCGTCCCGTGATCCTTGATGACTTCGGGCTCGATGCCGGTCTGCGCTGGCTCACCGAAAAATTCGGGCAGCGCATGCGGATCAAACTCGAATATGAATCCTACCTCGCCGGGCGTCTGCAAAGCGAAACCGAGACCCATCTCTTCCGCATCGCTCAAGAAGCGCTGACAAACATCGCGCGTCATGCGCAAGCCACACAAGTCGTCGTCCACCTCGAAGCCGTAGCATCCATCGTCCGGCTCAGTATCAGCGACAATGGCCATGGCCTGCCACCAGATCGTCAGGAATCCCCTGCAAGTCTCGGCCTTATCGGCATGAAAGCCCGCGCCCGCGAATGCGGCGGCATCCTGGATCTCCAACCTGTGCAGCCCCAAGGCCTCCGCATCGTCGTCGAAGTGCCCCTAAGATTGATGGAGCCGGAGTCTTGATCACTTGCCGAACGGCCAGTTCGACATCAGCCAAATACTGGTGGTGTGATTGGCTTCCCATTTGTCGCCGCCTCGGCGCTGGATGGTCTGCTCCATGAAGCCGACTTCCAATCGTGTCGTCGGGGTCAGTTTGCGGCCGATGCCAATGAAGGCGCGGTTTTGATCAAAGTGATTCTTGGCGATGTTGCCACCGAAGTTCAGGAAGATTTCATTCCAAAGCGCGAGGTAGGTTTTCTTGTCCTCAGTCAAAGGAATGCTGGTCCGCAGCATGTAGCGGAAGCGGTTTTCACCACGCCAGTTGGTTGTGTCACCTGCTTCGTCTTGGTCTTCGATCCAGCGCTGCTCCAGGCGGAAGCGGTGCTGCCATTCCAACCCCAGGAAGTTCTTTTTCCAAATGAGCTGCTCCCAGAGGCGATGCTCGTCAAATTCAAAATCCACGGGTAGATCGCCATACGGGTAGGTCTTCACATAGCCATAGCCTGCGCTGACGGTGACGGTAGGGCTGATGGTGTAGTTGATGCCGGGGCGGATGAGGAGTTGCTGCCATTCATCTCCCCAGTCTTCACGACGATTTTGCATCTCCAGATGCACGCCCCAGGGCGTGCCAAACAGCGGATGATCGCCGACATAGTTCAGCCAGAGGTTGTAGTTGTCGGCATGTTGATCGGCAGCCTTGGCAAAGGACAGCATGCAGACAACGCTCAGGAGGATTGGGAGAAACTTCTTCATCTGGTTGGGGCAGGAAGATACAAATTCTTCAAGCACGTAGAACACGAGCTGCCAGCGGATGGCTGGAGACAGGTAAATGATCGTCAAGACCTGTGAGGATGAGTTCACGGTTCTCAAGCTTCCAATCCTGTGCCATCTCGTGGATCTTCTTCATGACGGAGTGATCGACAAAATGAGCGCCTGAGAGGTCCATTTTTACAGTGGGATGATCACGCAGTTCGAGGAGCTTCTTGCGCAGGGAAAGCCAGTTGCTGAAAACGACCGCCTTTTTTACGGCTACAATGGGATGCCCAGCATCAGGGCAGGTAGTAACATCGGCATGTGGTATAAACAGGTTTCCAAAGGCCACTCCGCCGCGCATGTGGATCATCATCTTTACGATGATGCCCACCGCGATTCCGATGAGCAAATCGGTGGCGAGTGTGGCGATCATGGTGACGATGAAAACGATGAGCTGTCCTTTTCCGACCTCCAGCATATGGTGGAATTCTTTGGGTGAAGCCAGATTGTAGCCGGTAAATACGAGCATTCCTGCCAGTGCTGCGAGCGGGATGTTATTCAGAAGCCAAGGCACGCTGGCCACCAGCAGGAGGAGGAAGGCACCATGCCAGAAGTTCGCCCAGCGTGTGCGGGCACCATTGTTACGATTGGCGCTGGAACGGACGATCTCACTGATCATCGGCAAGCCACCGATAAAAGAGACCAGGGTATTGGCAACGCCAACGGCGAGCAGGTCTCGGTTCAAATCCGTGCGGCGCTGCCAGGGATCGAGCAGATCAACCGCTTTGGCGCTAAGCATTGACTCCAAACTGCCCACGAGGCAGAACATGATGATCCACTTGATGCTCGCCATGGAAGTAATGGCGGAAAAATCGGGCATCTTGATGCCATCAAGGATATTCAAAGGTAGGTTGACGAGCTTGTCCGGTCCCACTTCATAGGTGTGACCATGGAATTGGTACATGTGCTGGTGCTGGATGTCGAAGTAGAAAGCCAGCGGCGTGGCGACGAGCAACACGACGAGCGGTCCAGGTATGGCCTGAACAATCTTGTTTTTGATAAACATCCTCCCAAACAACAACAACATTGCAATAGCCCCGATGAGAGCGATCTCGGGATTCATATGGGCGATGCTCTCTGGTATCTCAGCGAGCAATTCGAGCGGTTCTTTTGCGTGAGCAGCCACACCGAGTGCGACATGGATCTGCTTGGAAATGATGATGACGCCAATGGCTGCGAGCATGCCATGCACCGCGGCTACGGGGAAGAACTCACCTAACGTGCCAAGTTTGAAAGCGCCAAACAGAATTTGAATCACGCCAGAAATGACACCGATAGCCAATGCCTTTTCATACCCGAGTTCATTCACCGTTCCGAGCACAATGGCGATCATGCCTGCCGCCGGACCTTTAATGGTGAGCTCAGAATTGCTCATGAAGGGGGCCAGAAGTCCTCCGACGACTGCCGTGAAAATACCTGCAATGGCCGGACATCCACTAGCCTTCGCAATGCCTAGACAGAGAGGTAGTGCGATGAGAAAGACGAGGAAGCCTGAAAGCATGTCCTTGCCGAGGTGCTGTTTGAATCCAGCGAGATTACCGACAGGCTTCGGGCCGGAGATTGTTGTGGCGTTGGCGTGGTCTGACATGGGGGGATGAGGGCGTTTTTGGGTACGCTCCCATTAATGCACAGGTCATGCCAGCCAAGACATCCCCTCCACAAGGTAAAATCACCCCATTTTAGGGGGTCCCGGGGTTTCGGGTATGAATACCCCCTCTTTAAGGGATGGCGGTGGCGCGTTAGCTGCGGTTTGTTTGTGGAAACTCCTAACCGTGTCCTCGCATTCTCATTCCCACCCCGAAGCCCAGCCCGGTATCCGCGAGTATCTCCGCCATGTGATTGATCACGCCGCGCATTACTTGCCCACCCAGGGACCTATAGGCGTCTTTGTGCATCATAATACGCTGCACGCCTTTCAGCATCAAGAGTTTGAGTCCTCTGTCATCAAGGCTGCAAATCTTTACAAGGCGGAGCCCTTCCTCTCTGAGGCAACCTATCAAAGCGACCGCGCACGCGGACGTATTCTCGATGATGACATCGTCGATGTTCTAAGTCGTGAGCCGGATGCCGAGATCATCCCTGGCAAGCTCACCCGCCGCCAGCTCCGCCGTGCGCTGCTCCTCCCCGGTGTGCGCCGCGTGAACGGCCTCGACATCGCTTGGCAAATCGAAGAAGGGAACTGGCTCGAAGCCTTCCGCTCCGACCTCCCACCTGCCGCCAGCCATTTGCTCACCGGTGACACGCCGCGTGAGCTTTGGGATGCCTGCAAGGCACGCGTGCCACTGCACTCGGCCCCGCCGCCGACCAAGCCCAAACGTCCGCGTGAGGCCGTCATGGCCGAAAAGGGCATTGATCTCGATTTGATCGTCAATCCGCCGCTCATTCGCCTCGTCGGTGCTTACCTCGATCAAGGCATCGCCTACTGGCCGATGCCATTGCGTGAGGAAGGGCTGATGGCCGCCTCGCGTAAAATCATGTCGCAGATCGGCTCCATCGCCCGCAAGCACCTCACACTTGTTGGCAAAGAGTTTCGCCGCCAAGCACAGAAGAACATGAGCGCCGAAGACATCGTGGTGGATGCAATGGAGCGCCTCGCTGTGCCTCCTAGTGATTGGGATGGCTTCATCACCACCGAGCTGATCGCCCTCCCCGGCTGGGCGGGCATGATCCGCATGCTGGAGAACGATGTGACACTCGCACCGCATGATCGCGTGCGTTGCTCGCTGATGGAGTTCCTCGCGCTGCGCTTCACTTACACGCTCGCTGCCTTGCAGGACCTCATGGATGACACCACTATCTGGCGCTCGATTCCGATTCCCGCACCAAAAGCGGACGCTCTCACGCCCGTGGCACGCTTCTTCGATGTCGCCCAGCTCACTGGGCTTTCCAGCGGAATCATCAACAGCATGCCGGAGGAGATTTTTGAGTGCCTCACGCATGAAATCGCCGCGTGCAATGAGATCGAGCGCCGCAGATTGCTTCACCTCGCTTACGAGCGTCGGCATGAGCGCAGCATCCTCATCCCGCTGGCCAAGCACCGTGCTTTACCACAGCCGCAGCCGCAAACCGACCGACTCGCCGCGCAGATCGTCTTTTGCATCGACGAGCGTGAGGAGTCCATCCGCCGTGCGCTCGAAGAAGTCGATCCATGCATCGAGACCGTCGGCGCGGCCGGCTTCTTCGGTGTCGCCATTGATTACGCAGGTCTTGATGATCCCGGTGGCGTCTCGCTTTGCCCCGTCGTCGTCAAACCGGGCCACTCCGTCCGCGAAGTAGCCGTCGAAGATCACTCACACCTTCATGAGCGCCGGCAAAAGCGTCGCAACGTGTGGGCCAAGATCACCCGTAACGGCTTTATCTCCTCCCGCACGCTCGTGCGTGGCTGGATCAGCACTGCCTGCCTTGGCTTTTTCTCGCTCTTCCCGCTCATCTTCCGCGTGCTCAGCCCGCGTGCCTACGGCCAGCTCATCAAAAAGCTCAACCGCGCCTTCCTGCCCACACCGAAAACGGAAGTCACCTTCATGCGCAATGACGCCGAATCACGCCACGCCACCACCGGGCTGCTGCACGGCTTTGACGAGCAGGAAATGGCCGACCGCGTCTATTCCGTGCTCGGCTTTGGTGGCCTGCACAAGGCGCATGCACGTCTTGTCGTCATCCTCGGCCATGGCAGCACCAGTTTGAACAATCCGTATGAATCCGCCTACTGCTGCGGAGCCTGCGGCGGCCGCACCGGTGCCCCCAATGCACGCATCTTTGCCATCATGGCGAATCGCCCCGGCGTGCGTGCCGTGCTGCGTGAAAAAGGCGTCGTCATTCCTGAGGACACCTGGTTCCTCGGCGGCTACCACGACACCTGCAGCGACGACATCGAGTTCTTCGACGTCGATCTCATGCCGGAGACTCACCATGGCGATCTCAACCGCGTGAAGCAGTCTCTCGACAAAGCCCGCGTGCTCAATGCCGACGAACGTGTGCGCCGCTTTGGCAGCGCAGGCGCTGGCATCACCGGTGAACGTGCGCTGCGTCATGTGCAGGCCCGCTCCGAGCACATCGCCGAGCCCCGGCCCGAGTACGGCCACTGCACGAACGCCGTCGCCTACGTCGGTCGTCGCGAGCACACCCGCAGCCTTTTCATGGATCGCCGCTCCTTCCTCATCAGCTATGACGCGACAAAGGATCTGGAAAACGCCGCCCTGGCCCGCGTGCTCGGTGCCGTCATCCCTGTGTGTGGAGGTATCAGCCTCGAGTACTACTTCTCCACCGTCGATAACGAAACCTACGGAGCCGGTACCAAGCTGCCGCACAACATCACCGGCCTCGTCGGGGTCATGAACGGCTTCCAAGGCGATCTGCGCACCGGCCTTCCTGTGCAAACGGTCGAGATTCACGAGCCCGTGCGCATCCTCTTCATCGTCGAAACCACCCCGCAGCGCCTGATGAGCGTCATCAAGGCCAACAAGGAGCTCGTCGAATTCGTCTGCAATCGCTGGATTCGCATCGCCACCATGGACCCGGAAGACGGTCACATCGAAATCTATCGCGGCAACGACGTCTTCGAGCCACTCACCGGCGACGAAGAACCTCTTCCCATCACGCCCAACTCACAAACCTGGTATCGCGGCAAAATGCAGCATCTCCCGCTCGCCCGCATTGAACCGAAGCCCGTCAAAGCTGCCTAAAATGTCCCTCGAAAATCTCTCCCTTCTGCTTCTCGCCACGCCGGGCATCACCTTTGTCGTACTGAGTCTCATCTGGCTGTTAGGCGGCCATGTGCCTGAGCATGCCATGTCACGCCTGACAAAGGGCGTGTATGCCTTTCTCACCATCATTGTCGGCATCATCTTTTGGAAGATGTGGCAGAGTGACCTGCAATCTGTTCACGCCTCCGTAGGTGCGCATTGGTTCAAGGTCGCCCACTACGAGTTTCCGCTCACCATCCTGCTCGATCGCCTGTCGCTGCCCATCGTCGGCATCACGGTGATCCTAGCTGGGGTCGTTGGCAGCTTCAGTGTGCGCTATTTGCACCGTGATCCAGGCTTCTTCCGCTTCTTTCTGCTGCTGCACCTATTTACTTTTGGTGCCTTGCTTGTTTTTATGGCTGACTCACTTGATTTGTTACTCGGCGGCTGGGAGATCGTCGGCATCACCAGTGTGCTGCTCATCGGGTTCTTCCAATACCGGCCTGATCCCGTGAAAAACGCGCTTCGCGTCTTCGCCACCTATCGTGTGGCGGATCTCTTCATGCTCGTGGGTGTCTTCCTGGCTCATCACTGGTTCAAAACGGCTTCCTGGCATGGCATGTTTAGTGGTGAATGGCCCGGCCACGTCAATAACCTCAATGGTGCCGCCGCTACAATCGTCGCCGTCATGCTTGTCTTCGCCGCCAGCGGTAAATCGGCTCAAGGGCCCTTCTGTGGCTGGCTCGCGCGGGCCATGGAAGGCCCCACTCCCTCCAGCGCCATCTTTTACGGAGCTATCAGTGTGCATGCCGGCGCCTACCTGCTGCTGCGCATCGAGCCGCTGCTGCACTCCTCCGTCATCGCCACCGGCCTCGTCATCTTCATCGGCAGCACCACCGCCTTCCTCGGTACCCTCGTCCACCGCACCTGTGCTGATGCGAAGACTTCGCTTGCCTATGCCGCGCAGACCCAGCTCGGGCTTATCTTCGTCGAGATCGGACTTGGCTGGACCACCTTTGCCATCATCCATCTCATCAGCCACTCCGTGCTTCGCACACTACAGTTCCTCAGATCGCCCTCCATGCTACGGGACTACAATCGTGTCCACTCCGCCGCTGGAGGTCAGATTGATCCCACTGGCGAGCACTACGAATCTTTGCTGCCCAAAAAGATCCAGCTCTGGCTCTATCGTACGGCCTTGGGGCGTGGTTTTTATGATCCTATCGTGGATCGCTTCATCGTTACGCCAGTCGTCGCGCTTGCACGCTTCCTTAGTGTTTTTGAGCTACGCGGTGGCAAATCCTGATTCTTAACTATTCCATGAATTTTCTTTCCATTCCCTACATCAGTCTCGGGCTTTGCTTTTTGCTCTTGGGAGCCATTTGGGCGTTCAAATCAGCCAATCCACGCTTTGCAGCCCATTGTTCCGCCACGGCTTCGCTTGCCAGTTATGTATTCTCCGCGTTTGAAGTCGCAAAAGCCGAACATGCACGCCTTTTCGATCCCTGGCTGAGCTTTTTCGAGGCCGATGCGCTCGACGCCGTGCCCATGGCATTCTTTGCAGCGCTAAACCTCATCGTCATCACCCTCGCGCCCAAACGTGATGCGAGTGGCAAAGCACTGGCAGGGATGCTGCTGCTCACCGCTGCAACGCAGACCACCTACGCCGCAGCCAATTTTGCTGTGCTCGCCACTGGCTGGTGGCTCACGAGTTTGCCTTTTGTACTGCGCATGTTTGGCGAGGACCGTAGTCAGAAACTTGCTCAGGGCTTCCTTATCGCCAGCAGCATCGCCCTCACCGCCGCAATCGCTGTCCTGCATCACATCGAGATCAATGAAATTTCACATGCCAGCAGTATTGCCTTCGGATTTATCATCATCGCGGTTGTATTGAGAAAAGGACTCTTTCCGCTGCATGGCTGGATGATCAATTCCTTCGAGTACGGCCCGCTGCTACCACTCGCGCTGCTCTTCAATGGCCATCTCGGGGCTCTGCTTATTGCACGAAGCGAGACTGCAGCGCTGTCCCAGGCTGAAAGGCATGTTCTCGAATTTCTCAGCATCGCCGCCCTTGTCACCGCGCTCATCACCAGCCTGCGCGGCTTTGCTGAAAAGAAACCGCGTCGAATGCTCGGTCTTCTATGTCTCTCACAAGCCAGCTTTATTCTCGCCGGTATCGCTACAGCCTCTGCTGAAGGTATCACGGGTGCGCTGGTCCATTGGCTTGTCGTCGCCGCGGCCTCAACTGGCCTCATTGCCATCGTCCGCGTGCTCGAAGTGCGCGTTTCCGGCTCTGCCGATCCCACCGCTCACCTCGGTCTCGCCACCAAAGCCCCGCGCCTTGCCACCTTCTTCCTTGTCTGTGGCCTCGCCCTAATCGGCCTGCCAGGCACCCTGGGCTACTGTGCGGAGGATCTCATCTTTCATGGTGCATTGGAAAATCACACCTGGATCGGCATCGCTTTGCCTATCGCCACCGCTTTCAACGCCATCAACCTGCTGCGCATCTTCAACATCCTTTTCCTCGGAGTCCTCCCCAAACACGTCATCGATATTCCCGATGCCCTTCCTCGCGAACGCTGGCCTTTGGCCATCATCGTCGTCTTCCTCATTGCTGGCGGTATCTTTCCCTCAAAAGTTCTCCATTGGCGAGAAACTGCGGCTCATGAAATTGAATCTGGCCTCGGGCTCGACACTCAAGAGCACAGTGGGCACTGAGCCCTCTGTGCTGCTTGCAATCGCGATGAGTCCACATTTCTTCCCCTCTCTTCGGCAATCGTGCACAGAGTGTTTTGGCCCGTTCTGAATCTCCAGTATATTCAGCCATCGATGGGGCGCGTCCAGTGGAGTGCTTAGAAATGCCGGTTAACGAACGTCTAAACTTGAAGGAGCCTGGAGCCGAGCGCTGGATTCGTTTTCGCTCAGATGACCGCCTTTGAACATCCATGAAGCGGCCTGATAACTGGCAATAGCTTCAGTAAGGATACCCTGATGATTGATTGCAGTTCCATGGCTGAAAATGAGGCTTTGCGGATCGAATGCCCCAACTGAGAACAGCTTTTTGGGTTTGAGAATGGCCATCTGATCCTCCTGGATGTATGCAATCTTTTGATAGTTGGAGATCCATGCACGGGCGGGATGCGTGGCGTAGCCGGGCGCGAGGACATCCTCTCCAAAAAAGCTACTGGTGTGGCTCCAGCTCAGCAGGCCGAGAAGCGTAGGGGCCAGATCGATCTGGCTGGCGAGCCTGTCCATCACGTACGGTGATACCAATCCGGGATTCCAAACGATGCAGGGGATTCGGTATTTGGAGGGGTCCAACTCGACCTTCCCGGCGCTGCCGTCGCAATGATCGGCAATGATGACAAACAGCGTATTGGCAAACCAGGGTTTGCTTTTCGTCTTGGCGATGAATTGGCCGATAGCGAAATCGGTGTACATCACGCCGGCTTTGCGGCCCCCCTTCAGCGAAGGCAGATCAATGCGCCCATCTGGAAAGGTGAAAGGCCGATGATTAGACGTGGTCATGGCGTGGAGAAAGAATGGCTTACCTGCGGTGTGGTCAGCATCCGCCTCCTCCGTCACCCATCGCAGTAAATCCTCATCACAGGCACCCCAGGCATTTTCAAAGGTGATGTCGGTAGCCTTTTTCTTTTGGCGATCCACCACTCGGTAGTCGTTGTGGGAGAAAAAGGCATTCATGTTGTCGAACATGGCGTCGCCGCCATAGACGTAGGCTGTGTCATAGCCACGCTGACGAAATTGCGAACCCAAAGTCATGAGGCGCTCATGTTGAGGTCTCCATATAATCGACTGGCCAGGTGTGGGCGGGATCGAGAGCGTGATGGCCTCTAGCCCCCGTACTGTCCGTGTGCCAGTGGCGAGCATGTTTTCAAACAAAATGCCCTCACGGGCCATCCGGTCCAAATAAGGTGTGAGCTTCGATTTGGGTTCAAAATGCTTCAGGAACTTGGCACTGAGGCTTTCGACGGTGATCAAGATGACATTCCATTGCTTCTCTGGGCTTGCATAGCTGGTGCGCCTGTGCAGTTCATGCGCATCGTCACTGATGAATTCGGTGCCCGGAGTGCGCATCAGATGGCGAGCGCGAGCCAGAGCAGCCTCCAGTGGCAGCGTCCGGTAGAAGCGGTCGAAATCAATTTCGCTCTCCCAAAAAGCGGCGCAGAAAGAGTAGAGGCCGTTTTTGGCGAGCTCGCGGTTAAACTCATTTTGGAAAGGTGGCAACTGCCCCTGATTAAAGCCAAAGGTGATGCCCGTGAGCAGCCCTGCATACGCAAGCGTTTGCGGCAGACGCGGCCACCAGCGACTGTCGCCCGCCACGACCCAGGCAATGATGCCGAGACGCCAGCAAAGGGCGGCGATGCCAGCAGCTGCTGCCGCCAGACCGACATAGATGGCAGGCATCGGGTAGGACTGGCGGATGTTATTGATCACCTCTTGAGTGAAGACCAGATAATCCACAGCGATGAAATTGAAGCGCACCTGGAACTCATCCCAAAACAGCACCTCAGCCACGCTGATGAAGATGAAAACCATGCTGTAAAGACCGGTCAGCAGAGCAGTGAACAGCTTGCCCGCCTGAGAGCGCAAAAACTGGCTTGGCACCAGCATGAACAGCAGCCACCAGACCACCCCAGCGTAGAAGGCAGCCAGCAGGTCAAACCACAATCCCCAGGTAAAGGAAGCTGCCAGAGAACCATCCATCGCGATTTGTTCGTGCCCAAACAAGAGTAAGCCCAGGCGTGTCACCACGGCCACGCCGATCTGGAGCAGGACGATGACGCATAGACCTCTGATCAACAGACTGGGAAAAGCTTTGGAGAAAAAACGCTTTAATGAATTCGGTGAATGAGGAGGTTGGTCGCTGGTCATGGTGGCTTATTTAGACAAGACGCGATTTCAGACCAGTGCCCCCTCTTCAGGGTATATTGACAACCGATTGTGGGGGGGCATGCGTTAGCATTTAAAGTAGTCCTTCCATGAGTTTTGCCTGGAATTGGCTGTATGCAGCTCAGAATCACGCGTGGTGATTAGCAACGTATCGTTTGCACAAGCGCCGCGCCGCCCCTCTTTATCGTAGCTGTTATGATGATGAAAACTTTTACAGAGCCAAATCTGGCTGTTCGCGCTGCTGCTGTAGTGTTGTTGGGCTTTGCTGCTCCGAGTTGCACGGTAGGGCCAGATTTTAAACTGCCCGAGCTTTCCCTCGCTGAGCGCTGGAAAAACAAAGCCGACGTTTCAGATCTGGCGCTGCCAGATGCCTGGTGGACACTGTATCGCAGCAGCTCACTGAATAGTCTCGTGGATCGGGCTCTGGATAATAACCAAGATCTCGCCGGGGCACTGGCGCGTGTGGAAACGGCTCGGGCGATGACCGGCGTTCAGCGCAGCGACTGGCTTCCTCAATTCGGCGCTCAGAGCGGTGTGACGCTTGAAAGAATCTCTGCGAGCAGTTTCGGCGCGAATCTACCTCCAGGCATTCCACTGCCACCGTTAGAGCGTGACAGGTATCAGGGTTTTCTGACTTTGAATTATGAGTTGGATCTCTGGGGCCGCATCAGGCGTGGCGTTGAGGCTGCCAAGGCGCGCGAAAATTCCGCTGAGGAACAATTCGCCACCCAGCGCCTCGTCATTGCTGCCGAGGTCGTGCGAGGCTACTTCCTCGCGGCATCGCTGGATGCACAGCGGCATATTTTGGAGGAAACCATCGCGCTGCGTGCTGAAGCGCTGAAGCTGCAACAAAGCCGCTTTCAAGGAGGCCTGGCCAATGAAATGGATGTGGCACGCGCTCGCACGGAGCACGAGCTTGCGAATCATGATCTGATCGGCATCGAGCGCCAACGTGGCAATGCTGAAAACGCTCTCGCGCTGCTGTGTGGAGAGACGCCTGCCAGCTTTAAGCTAGCGTCCTCACTCAGTCTGCCCCCAGCCCCACGCATCGCGACCGGACTACCGAGCGCCTTGCTGCAACGTCGCCCGGACATCCGCGCGGCGGAGCAGGCGATGCGTGAGGCCAATGCCAACATCGGCGTGGCGAAGGCGAATTTTTACCCGAGCTTCAAGCTCATGGGCAGCGGCGGCATCGAAAGCATTGGAGCCCAGGATTTTCTGGACTGGAGAAACAAGGCTGGCAGCATCGGCCCGCAAATCAATGTGCCGCTTTTCCAGGGCGGCCGCCTTCGCGGTAATCTGAAGGCATCAGAAGCTCTCTATCGGGAAAGTGTGGCCAGCTACAAAAAGGCCATCCTCACTGCCCTCCAGGAAGTGGAAAATGCGGTGGTGGACGTGAAAGGTTTTGGCCGTCAGCGTGCAGCGGTGGATGCCGCACTGAGCGCCGCTAAGGACACCAGCCAGCTGGCGCGTCTGCGCTACGATAAAGGTCTGGCGAGCTACTTTGAAGTCGTGGATGCCGACCGCACGGTGCTGACAACGCGGCTACTGCAAGCTCAGCTCGAAGGCCAGCGCCTGACCGCCTCCGTACAGCTTATTCGAGCTCTCGGCGGCGGCTGGAAATAACTGGATCAGGGATATTACTCGGCTGATTTGCGCTCGTTCACGACGCGATCCACGGCGTGCTTGGTCACGATGTTGCCCTGTGAGTCACGGCCTTTGATGGCTAGGGCTGCGACGGGGAATTTCAGGGACATGGTGCGCAGGTAAAGCGCTGGCTTCAAATGCACGAGCAGGTTTTGCGCATTGCTATCCTCCTCAGTCTCATGCCGTGCGAAAAAGAGCACCAAGCTTCCGGGCGCACCTTTGGTGATCGAGTACTGCTTATCGCGAGTATAACCACCAATGCGGAATCGCTTGGCCATGACTGGTCCGTTTTTGCCGTCTCGGTAGATCAGTGTGTAAACCGCTTCTTCGTCCTTCTTGAAGAGATTTAAATACAGCGGGTTCTTACCGACATGGATCTTCGGAGCCACTTTGGAGATGGTCATGGAGCCATCCTTGGTGAAGAACAGGATTTCATCCAGCGGTGAACATTTACACAAAGGCTCGCCTTCTTTCTTCAAGCCCGTTCCGGCGAAGCCTTCCTTGGCATCAAGGTAAAGCGTCTCATTGGCCATGATTACCTCAGCCGCTGCCACACGGTCAAAGCTGCTGATCACGGTGCGACGCTCGCGACCGGGGCCGTAGGTTTTCTTCAGGCGTTCAAAGTGAGCGATCGCAAAACGTGTGAGCTGCTTGAGGTTCTTTTGGACGCTGTCGATGTCTTTCTCTAAGGAGCGGATATGTTCATCAGCCTCGAAGCTGTTGAACTTTGAGATCCGCTTGATTTTGATCTCTGTTAGACGAGCCACATCTTCATCGGTGACAGGTCGCTTGAGAATGGTGAGGTGAGGTTTGAGGCCCTTCCAGATGGCCGCCATCACTTCCTCCCAGGTTTCAGCTTCTTCGATGCGGCGGTAGATGCGGTTCTCGATGAAGATCTTTTCCAGCGAGCTGAAATGCCATTTTTCTTCCAGTTCACCGAGCTGGATCTCCAACTCACGGCGCAGGATGTCTTTGGTGTGCTCAGCACACTCGCGGAGCAGATCATTGACGTTGATGAAGCGCGGCTTGTCGTTCTGAATCACGACTGCGTTGGTGGCGATGGAGACCTCACAATCCGTGAAAGCATAAAGAGCCTGAATGGTCTGATCCACATCCGTGCCCACGGGTAGCTGCACTACGATTTCGACAAACTCGGCCGTATTGTCATCCACACGGGCAATCTTGATTTTGCCCTTTTCATTAGCGGCGACGATGCTGTCCATTACGCCACCAGTCGTGGTGCCAAAAGGAATCTCCGTGATGCGCAGGCAGTTCTTTTTCGGGCCGTCTTCGATCTTGGCGCGGACGCGGATACGCCCACCTCTCATGCCGTTGTGATAGTCGCTGGCATCCATGATGCCGGCCTGAGGGAAGTCTGGGATGATGTTGACATCCTCACCACGCAGAGCCGCGATGCTGGCATCACAGAGCTCGATGAAGTTATGCGGTAAAATGCGGCATGAAAGCCCC
>CANHTV010000023.1 GCA_947463285.1 Verrucomicrobiaceae bacterium
ATGGAAAACCAAATGCACTTCACCGGGCAGGTAGATGTAGTTCGTCACATCATGTTTGATGAATTGAAAATCTGGATTGCCAGCGAGGTGCTCGATATTGCGGACATTTCCAGTCAGCAGGCTATCGATTCCAATGACTTTATATCCTTCAGCAAGAAGGCGATCCGTGAGGTGTGATCCTAGGAATCCGGCGGCACCGGTGACAACAGCAGTTTTCTTTTGAGACATAAATGAAACGAGGGGGGGCGAAGTTGGGACTTTTAATCACAGGCGCAAGCGAAGACTCACGCCTGCGCCCAAGGAACACTAGGCTTCCAGCTTCCAGGAGCCGCGATACTCGCGGGTGAGCAGCTTGGAGGCTTCGGCATCACCGATGATCTCTTCCTTGGCGGCGTCCCATTTGATGGGGCGGTTCACGAGGAAGGAAATCAGCGCCAAATGACCTGGGGTGGCACTGCGGTGAGCGGTTTCCACCGGAGTCACGGTAGGCTGGCGGCTCTTCACGCAGTCGAGGAAGTTCCGGTGATGCCCCATTGTGGCGTAGAGACGTGTTTTGATCACGTCATCGCCCAGCTTCGGAGCCTTGGCTGCTTCCACGACTTTATCGCCTTCGCGCTTTTTGATGATCTGCTTCAGCGCTGGGTTGGAGGAATCAAAGGCTCCGTTGCGGTTCACATAGATCCAGCCCTCTGTGCCCATCCATTTGGTGCCCATGGCTATGTCACTGTGACCTCCTGCGATGACCATGGTGATGTCTCCGGCGTAGGTGGCCTCGGCACGATACTTCGTGGCGGTGTTCCAGATGTCGCTGCGCGGTGGCATGTCGAACTGGACGGGCTTCACCTCGCTCGGGCCGGAGCTGTCCATATCCATACCCCAATGGGCGATGTCGCAGTGGTGGCCGATCCAGTCGAGGAGCTGACCGCCGCCGATGTTGTAGTCCCAGCGCCAATTTTTGTGCACGCGACACTCGATGTAGTCCTGCATGGCCGCAGGGCCGATCCACATTTCATAATCCAGTTCTGCGGGGGGGGGAGTGACACTACGTTTATCGCCGGTTTTCGCGAAGTCATTGTGCCCGGCGGGCAAACCGACCTCGACTCGTGTCAGCTTGCCGATGAGGCCGTTGCGGACGATTTCAGCACCGATGCGGAAGTTGTCCTCACTGCGCTGCCAGGAGCCGGTCTGCCAGATGCGGCTATTTTTCTGCACGGCACGCACGATGGCCTGCTGCTCGGCGATGGTGCGGGCGAGAGGTTTTTCACCGTAGATGTCTTTGCCGTTTTTCGCGGCTTCGATGGAGGTCAGCGCATGCCAATTGTCCGGCAGGGCCAGCATGACGGTGTCAATGTCCTTGCGGGCCATGACCTCGCGGTAGTCATGGTAGCCTTTGCAGTCGTTGTTTTTGTAGGAGCCGTTGATAGTGCCGAGCGCCTTTTCGAGGTTGCGTTTGTCGATGTCACAGGCGGCGACGATCTGGCAGTCAGCTTCCTGGAGGAACTTGTTAGTGTTGCCTGGCCCCATCATGCCCCAGCCAAGCACGGCCATGGTGATCTTGTTCGATGGAGCATTCTGCCCGAAAACAGAAGCCGGAACAATGGTGGGGAAACTGATGGCGGCGGCTGACTTGACGAGGAATTGACGGCGATTTGAATAAGGGATCTTTTTCATGCAACGTGGCGTTTTAGCCTAGAATTCGAAAATCTGTCGAGAGGAAAGCTGATACAATCAGTCTCTATTTCACGGATCCGCCTGAAACCTCGCTGTCATGGCAGTCTGACATCGGCATTTTGGTTCCACCCATGGTCTGCCAGCAAGCGCTACCCGACGGCAAATTCCTTCTTACTAGTGCTTGCCTCCCACACTTATGAAAAGGAGGATTACATTCAGTAATGAGCCGAGTTTCTAGCTTTGAGAAAAATGAACAGCCCCCCGCCTCCATGATCTCAAGCAACTCAAAAATCGAAGACTGGGAAGTCACAAATCAGGCAGCCTCAAAAAAGCTGACCACCAAGTTACGCAAAGGCCAGCCCATCTTGCTCATGACAGGATTGCTGGCATTGGCCGCATTAATCGGCTGGTTTGATCACATGACGGGCTGGGAACTAAGCCTGTTCATTTTGTATGCTCTGCCCATCTTGCTGGCGGTGTGGTGGATCGGTACTTCGGCAGGTGCCTTTATCGCTGCCTCATGCGGGATTATCTGGTGGATCGCCAATCAATGGACCAGCCCCTATGAAACACAGTTAGGCTACACATGGGCTATGATGAGCCGACTCTTTTACTTTGGCATCGTCGTGTATGCAGTCTCGGCCGTCAGACGCCAGCAAGAAGCCGATGCCGCACGCATCACAGCTCTCGAAGAAAGACGTCAGTTGGAAAAAGACATCGTCAGCGTCAGCGAATACGAGCAGCAGAGAATCGGGCAGGATCTCCACGATGGACTGTGTCAGCAACTCGCGGCCATCGGCTGCGCAGCAAGGGCACTGGCGGAAGACTTACAACAGAAGGGCAGTGACAGTGCTCAAGACGCCGTTTCTATCGAGGAATCCCTACGACAGACGGTGATGGAAGCGCGGGATCTCGCTCGCGGAATTTTTCCGGTACATGTGGACCGCGACGGCCTCAGTGCTGCTCTCCGTGATCTCGCACAAACGACCCAAAAACTCACCAATGTGGACATTACCTTGGAGGAAGATGCCGAAGTTCACATCGACTCACCAGAGGCATCCATGCATCTTTATCGCATCGCCCAGGAAGCCGTATCAAATGCCGTTCGGCATGGCAAAGCTAGGCAAATTTGGATCAAAATCACCCTGCAAAACAGCCTGCTAACTTTGATCATTGAGGATGACGGCACCGGCATCAATCACAAGTCCGTCAAAGCTTCAAACGGCATGGGGCTGCGCACCATGCAGTACCGTGCCCAGACCATGGGTGCCAGGTTATTCTTTGAACCGCGTCTTAACGGCGGCTTCAGAGTGCGCTGCCATCTCACCATCCAGATTGACCCCTATCTCCCTCAAAGTCATGAATGAGACCTCAAGCACTGAACCGCAAAATTACAAAGTCCTGCTCGTCGAAGATCACCCGATGTTCAGGGAGCATCTGGGGATGCTGATCAAAAGAGAGTTGGGCATGTCGGTGTGTGCAGAGACAGACAATATTCAGGATGCCATCATACTCATCCAACAGCACACGCCGGACATTGCCATCGTGGACATTACGCTGCGAGGCTCCAGCGGCCTGGAGCTGATCAAAAATCTGCGAGCACAAGAACTCGACATCAAGATCCTGGTCCTGTCCATGCATGACGAAGACCTCTATGCAGAACGTGCCCTGCGCGCTGGCGCCATGGGCTACATCAGTAAAAACGAAGCATCCAAAGAAGTCATCAGAGCCATCCGCAGCGTGCTGGAGGGTCAGGTCTATGTGAGCCAGCAGCTGAATGCCAAAATACTGACTCGCATCACTCAGAAAAACAGCCCCAAACATCTGGCCGGTCTGGAAACACTCGCCGACCGCGAACTGGAAGTCTTTCAAATGCTGGGCCGTGGCAAAAGCACCAAAGAGATCGCCAAAACTCTGTTTCTGGGAGAATCCACCGTCGAAACCTATCGCGCACGCATCAAAGATAAACTCCAGCTCCGCAGTGCGGCAGAGCTTTATCTACGCGCCGGCGAATGGGTGCGTGACCATGGAGCGTAAGCAGTTATTTTGGAGCCGATCCTGAAGAGCAAAAAAGGGACCGCCAAGATTCTCAAGCAGCGGTGAGCCCGCCGCCCCGCTCAAAAGGAGCTCCGGTGGCAGAACAACACCCGATGGGCACGGCAGGCTATGTTTGATGACGGTCGCCTTAAAAACACCAGCCATCCCGATATCTGGGAAATCAGTGAAAAGGGCCGCGCATGGCTAAAGAAGAACGTATTCTCATGCATGCTTTCTCCGAACTCGCCCAAGCCCTGAACCGGGCCAGGTTTGATCTCTCCCGCCTACCTTGATTGGGCGGTCACGGCAGGATGCCATCACGCCTGGGTTTCCTCAGCGGTTATCCAATCTCCGCGGTTTGGAATGCTTGGGAAAGGAGCGCCTTGGCTGTGCAGGCACCCTGAGCAACCGAACTTAGTCCGCAAAGCCCAGCTCGCGTTTGACCTGCTCAGCGGTCCAGCCCTCGTCACGCAGACTACGCAGGGCGCGGGCTTGGTCTCGTTTGGCGAGGCGGCGACCTTGATCATCGAGGATGAGGCGGTGGTGCTGCCACTCGGGCACGGGCATGGCCAGCAACTCGATGAGCAGGCGATGAAGATGCGTGGCCGGAAGGAGATCCTCACCGCGCGTGACGAGGCTGATGCCCTGTCGCGCGTCATCCAAAACGACGGCGAGATGATAACTGGCGGGGGTGTCTTTGCGCGCGAGCACGACATCGCCAAAGATGGCAGGCGTGGCTTGGAACTGGCCATGCGTGCGGTCCAGCCATAACAGATCCCGCCCGATGAGCTGGATAGCTTTCTCCACGTTCAGGCGCAGCGCATAAGCTTCACCCGTGGCGATGCGTTCAGCGGATTCATCGGCAGAGCGTGAGCGGCAGTTGCCGGGATACAGCGGTCCATCAGGCCCCTGCGGTGCATTGCCAGCCTGAGCGATCTCCTGCTGGATCTCGCGTCGAGTGCAGAAGCAGGGATAGAGCAGGCCTTGCTGCTCCAGCTTGGCCAAACCTTCGCGATAGGTTTGAAAGTGCTCCGACTGGCGGATCACGGGCTGCTGCCATTGCAGGCCCAGCCAGGTGAGATCTTCAAAGATGGCGGCATCATACTCGGGCCGGACGCGGGTGCCATCGATGTCCTCAAGCCGCACGATGAACTGGCCGGAAGCGGCTCGCTCAGCGGCAAACAAAGCTGCGTAAGCATGGCCGAGATGCAGCCAGCCCGTGGGGCTGGGAGCAAAGCGAGTGATGTCGTCTCTCGTCATGCCTACGGAGGAAAATCACTTCCGGGCCTTGGTGGCGATGGCTTTGTAATAGCTCTCGATGGCGGCGCGGTACTCAGGAGCTGCCTCGCTGCGGGTGGCTTCGCTGAGATCCTCAGCCATCTTGCTGGGCAGGTGGCCCCAGTCGCCATTCACCAAAATCATTTCGGCACCGAGCGCGCCATCTTTGAGCGTGGCTTGGAGATTGCCGCCATCTGTCTGGCTGGGGGCCTGAGACTGGGACTGCTCACCCGGTTTCTGCTGATTCTGCGCCATCTGCTGCTGCCCCGGCTTCTGGGAGCCAGGTGTCTGGCCTTGGTTGCGCTGATCAGCCATCTGCTGCTGCTGGCTTTGCTGCGCTTGGGAGAGGCTTTTTTGAGCTGACTGCTGCCCCGGCTGTTGGCCGCTCTGCTGTTGCTGCTGCTCGCCATTTTGTTGCGGTTGATTGCCCTGCTGTGGATGCAGCGTGGCATCGAGCTGATCCAGAGCCTGAGCGAGCAGAGCTGCCTGAACCTGGGCCAACGGATGCGCCATCATGGCTGGAGGTGTGGCGGCGGCCGTGGCTTCGGCTGACTTTGCGGCCTGAGCTGCGGCAGCCTGGGCCTCGTTACCGACAGGCTTCTGCGGCTGCCCCGGCTGGCCTTTCGCGGCCTGGGCTTGCTGCTGAAGCTGGCTGCTGGCCTGAGCGGTTTGTTTGGCCGCTTCTTCCTGACCGAGACGCTGCTGATGACGAGCCACGCGGGCAAGGTCATTGGCGGCTTTATCCGCTGCCATGCCGATGTTGCTTGGCTGCTGAGCTTCCTGCGTGACGGCCTGCTCGCTGACCTGGGCGGTTTGTTTGGAAATCTCCGCCAGAGCTTTTTGCATGGAGGGATTCTTCGGCAGTTCCTTTTCCAGCTCGGCTAAAACCTTGCCGGGGTCCTGCTGCGCATCCTGTGCCATCTGGGCCAGAGATTGGGCGCGGGCGTAGGCTTCATCGAGCGGTTCTTTGACGCCGAGCTCTTCCTCCATCTTGGCGGCATCAGCCAGCTCCTGCTCGCTGAGTTCCTGGCCCTGCTCAGCTTTGGCCATGTTTTGTGCCAGTTGATCCAAAGCCTGCGCGGTCTGCTGCTGGGCTTGAGCGGCCTGTTGCAGGTTTTGCGCCTGCGGCTGGCTTTGCTGGGCCTGCGCCGCCTGCTGGAGATTTTCCGCGATCTGAGGGGCCTTCTGTTGCATCTGGGCGAGTGCGGCATCGGCGGTGCGGGCCATCTGGCGCTGCTGATCTTTTTGCAGGTTGGCGGCGTTTGCCTCCTGACGCAGGGCGGCCTGGAGTGAAGCCATCTTATCCGTGTTTTCTGCGGCTTCGCCTTGCAAAGCAGCGGCTTTTTCAGCGACTTCGGCCACGGGTTTGGCGGCGTTTGCTTCAGCGGCTGCAGCTTCGGTCTGCTGCTGCGTTTGTTTCAAATCCTGCGCCACCGCTTTCATCATGTCGCTGACCTGCGGGGTGAGCTGGGCCAGAGACTCGCGGGCGGCCTCGCTTTGCGCTGCTATTTGTTCAGCGACTTCAGCGGCTTTTTGTCTCGCGAGATCAGCTGACTGCTGGGCGGGCTCTTGATTCAGAGGCTGATCGGGAGCCTGTGTAGCCGCCTGTCTGGAGATGTTTTCCAGCTGTTCCGCCGCATTTCGAGCCTGATCTGCCGCCTGCTGAGCCTGGGCGGCCAGCGGGGCATTCGGCTGTTTCATTTTGCGTAAGGAATCCGGCAATTGCTTCAGGGCCTCAGCTGCAGCACGGGCCTGCTCGGCTGGTTGGGTAGGGCTTGCGCTGTTGGTCGGGTCACTATTGAAGGCGGCTTCCTCAATGGCCTTCATCGCTGTCTGAGCAAGGGCATCTGCTTCGAGGGCGCGGACGGCTTCGGTGAGCTGTTCCGCCTTCTGCTGTGCGGCTGCGGTAGCTTCAGGTGCCTTCATCTCTGCCACATCTCGCGCTAGCTTATCAGCGGCGCGGCTGGCGCGATTGGTGTCCAGAGCTGCCTGATCATTCGTTAGGGCGTTCTGCTCACGAAGCGCGGCTTGTTCCTCCAGTTGCTTGGCTGCGTTCGCTAGTTCTTTGGCGGCTCTCTCTGGTGCTTTCAGGCCTTCATTGTCTTCCCTCTCACGCTTCTGAGGAGCTTTGGCTTCAGCAGCGGCTTGATTCAGGGCAGCCTTGGCTTCCTGAATGGCGACGATCGCGGGATTTTCCTGACGAGCGAGTTGCTCGCGCAGTTGGGTGGAGCGTGCAGCGGCTTTTTCGGCAATGCCTCGGGCAGCCTCTGCGGTGCGGGCGAGACGCTGACGGAGGTTGTCAGAAACTCCATAAAGATGCTCGGGGCTCTTGGATTGTTCCGGCTTATCCAGGCTGGCCTCAAGGTCGGCACGAGCTTCGCTGATCTGCTTTTGGAAATCACGCATTTGGTTCTGCTGGCCGCCGTCGATCAGTGGCTTCAGCGTTTCCATCTGCTCACGAAGGCTATCCGTTGAGGCCATAGAGGCCTTCTGTCTTTCCTGCCATTTTGGGCGCTGGGTGGCATCACGATTGGCAGCCAGAGCCTGCTCCGTAAGCAGGGCCTCCTGCCGCGAAAGCTGCTGGGCCTGCTGTGACACAAGGCGGGCATTGTCCTCGGCGGCAAAAGCTTTTGCCGCACTGGCGATGGAGTCCGCATCGTTCTGCGCGGTACTGACATCTCGCTTCAAGGCATCCGTTTTTTCGAGATCGCCATTCAGGGCCTGCTGCGCTTCTTTGAGCGACACACTGCGCATGTGCGCAAGCCGCTCTCCGAGCATCTGCGTCTCCTGAGCATCCAGATGTGTCGGGGCTGAGCGGGCACTGTCTTGCAAAGCTTTCCACAGGTCCTCTGCCTTGGCATTGATCTTATCCAGCTCCGTCTTGGCGCGCACGATGGCATCCTGGGCTTCCCGTTCGTCTTCAGGCTTTTGAGTCTTCTTTTTGTCCGTCTTGCGAACCTGATCCACGGACTTGCGCAGAGTGCGCGTTTCATCAGCCAGCGACTCAGCCAGCTGGGCAAAGCGGCGTGTTTGAGCCGCCCACTGACGCTGCTCAGGACTGACCGTCTGCTCCAAAATGATGACCCGCAGTGGCTGGGTCTCGGTGATCTGGCCTTTTAAATCTGTGGCGATGAGTTTCAACATCACAGAATCACCAGCCTTCAGCTGCAAAGGGCCGAGCGGCAGCAGCGTCTGAATCATCGCCTCCTTGCCCGTCTTACCAGAGAGTTCTTTACTGGAAAACTCGCCCGCATTGATGGCATGAGCGAGCTCGACCTTTGCCAGACCGACGTCATCGCTGGCCAGTCCACTCAGCCGCACGGCTTCATCGGCGAGCAATTCCAGCTGCTCCACAGGCTGCGTCATCTGCACCACGGGAGGCAGGTCTGGGATGGCTGTAACTTGCCAGGGAGAGGATTCATCATTGGTAAAACCCGTTTCCTCCGCCGTGAGATCAAGCTGCCAGGATTCAACCTCAGGTTTAACCAAAAGCTCTGTTGTGATACTGCCGTCAGCCGTGATCTGTGCAGGCAAAGCTTCGGGATGATCTGCATGATCTGGATTCAAAAGCAGGCTGGCCTTTGAGACGGTCTGATTGGGCTTCAGCTTCAGTTTCACCGTGCTACCCTCTAGCGCCTCGATGTCGCCCTGATCACCAGTGACCTGGGTCTCTGGCAGTCCACTGTATGCTGGTGGCACTAGTGTCTGGACAAACTCGATGACCCGAGGACGAGCGCGTGCCGTGAGCGTGAACCAGGGACTGATGGCATCAGCCGCGAGTACTCGATAGCGCACGTCTGCCTGCCCGATGGCGACGATGCTTTGATACTGCCCGCCAGAGGCCAGACGCATCTCAGCAAGTCTCGGATTGGCATCGCCAGACTGGGTTTCAATCTGCACGCGCTCAGGCTCTGGGCCGATGATCTCAGCAGTGACTTCCAGCTCAGAAGCAAAGGGCACGAGCGTATCAGCCGGCTTTGGCATGAGGATGACGATCTGCACACTCGAAGGACGTGGCAGATTTACAAAAGGCAGCGCCGCCCGAGCCATAAAGCCCGGCAGATGCAGCTTTGGGATAAAGCAGAGGCCCGAGATCAAAAGCACCACCGCAGCAAAACCCAGCGCCCAGCGTTTCAGCGAACGCC
The DNA here is from genome assembly GCA_947463285.1 of Verrucomicrobiaceae bacterium. Taxonomy (GTDB): domain Bacteria; phylum Verrucomicrobiota; class Verrucomicrobiia; order Verrucomicrobiales; family Verrucomicrobiaceae; genus Prosthecobacter. The sequence continues at coordinate 9,132 of CANHTV010000023.1, forward strand.
AAGGCAAGGCATCAGTGAGGGAAATCTTTTGTACCTCCATCGCCACCTCATCCTGCAAGCGCGCGCGGAATTCTTCAGACTCTGTGCCGTGTCCCTCTGCCAGCTCCACGGCAGCCAGCACGCGCTCACGCAGACTTGGCGCAGCCGTTTCCAACAGACGAGCGGTGCCAAGCGTATCACGCGATTGTTTAATCCAGCGCCAAGCCACCTGCCAAGCAACAGCCGCCGCAGCCATGTAAGAGGCGAGAGACAACCAAGGCCGCAGGCTTTCAGGCATGAACCAAGCACGATCCAGCAAAGCCAGCACCAGGAACAAGGACAACGCCACGGTGCCTAAAGCCAGCCAGGCACGCCCATTGAGCAGCCTTTGGCGGCGTTGACGGAAGGCAGCAAGAGCTTCCAGAGTAGCTGGGCGTAGAGCGATATTCATTCAGGGCAAAGTGAAGCGCAGACAACGTGCCGCAATGGCGGGTTCTTGTCGCTGACACGGACATTCAGAAGCGCTTTGATCTGTCATCTGACAGGAACATGAAACAAGGACTTTGAAACTCTCTAGAAAATCAACTTGCGGTAAGGCTACACACACAGCACTATCGCGCCCGCTGATCTTCGGAGACGCGAAAACGGACAGATGCCAGAGTGGTCGATCGGGCTCGCCTGGAAAGCGTGTGAACAGTAAAATGTTCCGAGGGTTCGAATCCCTCTCTGTCCGCCACTTTTAACTTTGGAGCTACCACACCAAAAGGGCCAAAGTCTGACTCCATGAGCGAGCATCAGCTGCACCCAATACCGACTTGATCCAAGGACAGTCCATGAGGCATCTACTGATGCAGCCGTTCCCAGGCTCCCCTGCCCTTCACAGATTCAGCTCCAGGAGCTTGACGCTGCCGGGAAGAAGCATCGAGTTTTTCAAGGTCGTGGGCGGTGTCGTGTCTGGGTCTGGATATGAAGGCAAACTATAAAATCCATGCCCGGTGCTCCCAGATCCTGGGAGCTGGGAGATCAGGCCGCGAAAGTAAGCCCGGCGCGTGGCCTGGCGTGAAACCGGGCCAGGCAACACATACAGCACTTGAATCTGACCGGTGAAAAAGCCGGTCGGCGCATAAAAGTCGATCTTGGCCTGAAAAGGATTCTCTGCCCCCGGCGGAAAGAGAGCTTGATGCGCCGCAGTCAGGGTGAAAGTCTGGTCATGATAAGCTGCGCCTCTAAGCAAAAGCTGGGCATTTTGGCGAGTTTTCGACGCACCTGAGAGCAGCAGATCACCTTGGCTTGGGGGCACATAGGTTCCGCCACTTACTTGAAAATTGATATCCACATCATCAAACAAAGCGGGACGCGGTCCTGGACGGTGAACAATGTGCCACTGTAGCACCCCTCCCACTTGGGCTCGAAAGGAGGGCTCGGGCCAGCGGTTGACCTCGATTTGTCCGATCAGGTTGCCGTATCGACCATCATCATAGCCGACAAGGAATCCCGGTGCCAGCGTCTCCAGCCGCACCAGAGGTGAGGAGGTGGTGAAGCCGCTGCCATCAGGCAAAAGCCCCGTCAGGTTTGCCTTCAGACCAGCGCTGCAATGCAGTGAGGCGATGCCGCCATTATAGACCTGATCTTCGAGATGCAGGTTCATGCGACCGCGCAGCGTCTTGCGCTCAGCAGCCGTGGGCACCAGTCGTGGTAAAAGCCTTGCCTCTGCGTTTATCAAATCATCGGCCTCCACCACGGCATCGAACCATCTCTCAAAGCCAGGCTTGGCCACCTGGATCAGCGCCAGCTTCACCTTCTCGACTTTACCGACCCGCTGGCGGAAGCGGATCACCGCACGCCGCTTCGTCGCGTCCTCAGGGTCCATGCGCAACTGCCCGGCAAAGCTCCGCTTATCTCCCAGAATGGAGATATGGCCAGAAAAGACACCCAGCGGCGTCACCTCGACCTGAAGCCGGGCGATGCGCAGGCTGAGCGGATATTTGGCGGCATCATTCACCCGGCTGACGCCAAAAAAGCTGCCCCCTGGGCCAAAGTCCGTCTGCGGTTCATCCACCACCTGCACCACCCAAACCACCGGGCGAGACATGCCATATTCATTGCTCACTCGGAAGGTGACACGGTGAAGGCCCAGCCGTGTCGGTTTACCCACCACCCGGCGCTCCGCCAGCCTTAGACCAGCGGGCAAGCCCGTCGCCGTCACCGTTATCGGCAGATCATCCCAGAGCAAATACTCCGGCTGGACCAGATCCGGCAGCGTCTCCAAATCCACGTCCTTGACCAAGATGGAAGGCATCAGATCCGTGTAAAGCCCCGGCACCTGCGGCTCTGGTAGCGATTCCGCGTGCAGCCCCACCCAGCCGCCAATCGCCAGAAAAAAAGCGAATATGAGACGTGTGACGAAATGGTTGCGAGAGAGTGACATGTAACCCTTTGATTTTACTGCACCTTTTCTGACAAGGAAGACGGACACGTACGAAATCTCTTTCAGCAGTAAAGCTCAGAAAGCTTGCCCACATAAACGAGGGTCAGACTGACGGGTCCGACTAATCAGACCCGTCAGATGATTGGTTGAGTGGACTACTGACAAGCCTCGCATGTCTCACCGTTACGCATAGCTTCAAGGGAGCAGGCTTTGACTTCTTCGGCGGTGTATTCGCGGGACTGGCCGACGATGCCGCGGATTTCTTTTTTCACTTCGACATCGGCTTTTTCGATGTTGGAGGCGCTGCGGGTGCGGAGGTAGTAGGTGGTCTTGAGGCCTTTTTTCCACGCTCCACGATACATGTGACTGAGGGTGCGCATGTCGCTCTCGCCACAGAAGAGGTTCACACTCTGGCTCTGATCGATCCACTTCTGACGACGGGCGGCGGCGTCAATGAGCCAGCTCCAGTCGATGCTGTAGGCGGTGGCGTAGCGGCGCTTGAGATCGACGGGGATTTCTTCGATGCCTTCGATCTCGCCATCCATGTACTTGAGCTTGTTCTGCACTTCGGAGGTCCAAAGGCCACGCTTTTTGAGGTCGCGGATGAGGTAAGGATTCAGGAGCATGAAGTCGCCGGAGAGGTTGGACTTCACGAGCATGTTGCTCATGAGCGGCTCGATGCACGGGCTGCTGCCCATGATGTTGGAGATCGTCGCTGTCGGGGCGATGGCAAGGACGTTGCTGTTTCTCATGCCATGCTTGGCGATCTTGGCACGCAGGGCACTCCAATCCATTTTACCGCCGCGTGGGACGTCGATCTCGACGCCGCGCTCTTTGGCGAGCAGATCGACGGTGTCCTGAGGGAGCAATCCACGATCCCACTTGCTGCCTTTGTAGGTGGAGTAGGTGCCTTTTTCGGCGGCGATATCGCTGCTGGCCTCATAGGCGTAGTAGGCGATGGCTTCCATGAATTCGTCGTTAAACTCGACGGCTTCTTTGGAGGCGAAGGCGATGCCTTTTTTGTAGAGTGCGTATTGCAGGCCCATGACGCCGAGGCCGATGGGGCGATGGCGGGTGTTGGAGGTATGGGCGGCGGTGGTGGGGTAGAAGTTGATGTCGATGACGTTGTCGAGCATGCGCACGGCGGTGCGGATGGTCTCACGCAGTTTGGCGTGGTCGATGCCACCAGCGTCGTCGAGGTGGTTGTCGATGAGGACGGAGCCGAGGTTACACACGGCGGTCTCGTCAGCAGAAGTGTTGAGGGTGATCTCGGTGCAGAGATTGCTGCTGTGGATGACGCCGACGTGGTCCTGTGGGCTGCGGACGTTGCAAGGGTCTTTGAAGGTGATCCAGGGATGACCAGTCTCGAAGATGGATTTGAGCATCTTTTTCCAGAGGTCGAGGGCTTCGACTTCACGGCCAAAGATCTTGCCTTCCTTGGCGAGGGCTTCGCACTCGACGTAGCGTTTTTCGAAAGCGGAGCCGAAGAGCTCATGGAGATCAGGGACTTCGTTGGCGCGGAAGAGGGTCCAGTTTTTACGGGCCTCCATGCGCTTCATGAAGAGGTCGGGAATCCAGTTGGCGGTATTCAGGTCGTGGGTGCGGCGGCGTTCGTCGCCGGTGTTCACGCGGAGCTGGAGGAAGTCTTCGATGTCATTGTGCCAGACTTCCAGGTAAGCGCAGCCGGAGCCGCGGCGCTTGCCACCTTGATTGACGGCGATGAGCTGGTCATTGTGAAGCTTCAGGAAAGGAATGACGCCCTGGCTTTCACCATTGGTGCCTTTGATGTGGCCGCCGGTGCCACGGACGGCGGTCCATGAGCCGCCGAGGCCGCCTGCCCACTTGGAGAGGAAGGCGTTTTCAGCGATGCCGCGATACATGATGGACTCGATGCTGTCGTCCACTTTGTAGAGGTAGCAGGAGCTGAGCTGGCTGTGCAGGGTACCGCTGTTAAAGAGGGTAGGTGTGCTGGAGCAGAAGCGGCGGCCTTTGTACAGCTTGTAGAGGGCGATGATTTTCTCCTCAGGGTTTTCTTCACGGACGCAGAGGCCCATGGCGACGCGCATCCAGAAGAGCTGGGGAGCCTCAAGGCGCTTGGAGGGCTTGATGACTTTATCGACGATGAGGTAGCGGTCGTAGAGAGTCTGGATACCGAGAAAATCGAAGTCCATGTCGGCGGCGGGATCGAGGGCATCAGCGAGTTTATCGAGATCAAACTCAAGCAGGCGCGGGCTGATGCGATCGATCTCGACACCACGGGTCAGATTGCGGCGGAAGGCGCGGCGGTGGAAGTCACGCAGGGCTTCAATGCCGTCGCGGACGATGTCCCAACCAAGGACTTCTTCATAAATGTAACTCAGGCGGATGCGGGCGGCGAACTTGGTGAAGTCGGCGTCCTTTTGCATGAGCGTCTTGGCATTCAGGATGACGGTCTGGCGGAGGTGATCCGTCGTGATGTCAGAATTCAAGGAGCGGCGCAGCTCCATCTCGATCTCGCTGCGGCTCAGGCAGAGATCGAGACCGAGGATGGCAAAGTCGATGCGCTTTTTGAGGTCTTGACCATCCCAGAGGAAGGAGGAGCCGTCAGCGTTTTTGATGAGGATGAGGGCCTGCTGCTGCTCGCTTTCCTGATCGTTGGCGACAACGGCTTCCTGCTCCTCGGTTTCACGCATTTTGTTACGCAGGGCACGGTATTGGATGTAGGCGCGGGCGACCTTAAAGAAGCCGCCTTTCATGAGCTCTTCTTCGACAATGTTCTGCACGTCTTCGATGTGCATGAACTGCTTGTTTTCCTCAGCGACCTGGCGGCTGACGGACTCAGCGATCTGCACGGCAGGTGAGGAATCCAGCTCCAGGGAGAGGAAACCTTTGCGCACGGCGATCTCGATCTTGTTATGGTTCCATGGCACAAGCTGGCCGCTGCGGCGGATGACCTTGGTATTGACGATGAGAGGCTGCGGTAGGTTGTTATCAGCCAGGCTGTCGTATTCGCTGCGCTTGCGGCGCTCAGCCAGACTTCGGGCCACGTCGTGAGCATTGTGACGCACCAGGGCACGTTCGATGCAATGGTAGATGTCCTTTCCGCTCAGCGTCGCCGCGCTGCCGGCTCCCTCGGCAAGCTGGGTGGTGCGCTGATGGAGCTCCTCTGCCACAGCGTGCGAGATGGTCTGCACGAGCTGCTGGTTGGTTTCATTATAGATGTCTCCCTCCTTCTGGCGGGCCATGAAAAGGTCCGCCAAAGCGCTGCCGACGGTGTCCGCGATCTCGCCCATGTCGAAGTCACGCTCGCCACCGCCGACGTTCACCTTGATGGCGTTAGCTGACTTTGGAGCCGCCCCGTCAGTGAGCCGACTCCATTCGAAGCGTGGCTTTTGGTCTTTGGGGGTGTGGGCGACTTTCTTGAGGGCTTTGTCTTCGTGGAGCAAGATGTCAATCATGGCGGGAGCGGGAGCTGGGAGGTGAGAGCGAAAGGAAACGGACGTTGGATAAAGGAGGCGCGGGGCATGCCGGGCTGCATTGTGGGAAACACAGCCGAGAGAAAGATTAGAATTCGTCGTCAGAGCAGACGACGAGAGCGGAAGCCTTCTGATACTCAGTGACTTTACCTTCGAAGAAGTTCTGCTCCTTGCGGACGTCCATCATCTCAGCCAGCCAGGGCAGCGGATTCGTGACGCCGGGGGTAAGCACAGGCAGCCCACAATCCGAAAGACGACGGTCAGCGATGTAGTCAATATAGCGCTCAAACTCTTCGGCACTGAGGCCGACGGCGTTCACGGGCAGGCAGTCGCGGATGAATTCTTTTTCCAGACTGACGGCCTCGCGCATGGTATTGACGAGATCTTCACGGAATTCGGCGGTCCAGAGGTCAGGATTCTCGTCGATGAGATCCATGAACAAACTGCGGAAAACTTCGATGTGGTTGGATTCGTCTCGCAGGGTGTAGCGGAACATCTGGCCGATGCCAGGGAACTTGTTCTGGCGATACAAGGCGAGGATCATGCCAAAAAGACCATAGAACTGGGTGCCCTCCATGCACTGACCGAACACGAAAATGTTTTTGGCCAGGAGCTGTTTGTTCTCCAGTTTCGTGAGATCCAGATCACGGCGCAGGTTGTTGCTGTGCTTGGTAACAAACTCGTTTTTGCGCACAATCGTCGGGATCTGCTCAAACATGGCCTCGCACTCATGCGGATTGATGCCGAGTGAGGAAATCATGTACAGTAGGCTGTCAGCGTGGATGTTTTCCTCATGCGCATGGCGACCGAGCACCAGCTTCAGTTCAGGAGCTGTGACCAGCTCGCGGACGACGTGCTGCACATTGTCACCCACGATACCTTCAGCCGCAGAGAAATAACCGATGCCCATCATGATGATCCAGCGCTCATTCTGGCTGATTTCGTTGGAGCGCCACTGCTCAACGTCCTTTTGCATCTGGATGTCCTCAGGCTCCCAGTGGTTCGCCTTCATGGTGCGGTAGAGGTCGTAGGCCCACTGATATTTCAACGGCAGCAGATTGAAAGTCATCGTCTGGCGGCCGTTGATGACTTTCTTGGCGGCGAAGGCTTCTTCAGCTTTATCATGGTCGAGGATGAATTCGCGGTTTCCGATTTTGTAGGTCTTATCCATAAGTTTGAAGTCGAGGGTTTGAGTTTCTTAATTGAGGAGTTTTGAGGAATTGTAGGAAGAAAGAGCAACTTGTGAGCCACAAGATGTGGCGTGAAGCGGAAATGATCATGCACAATATCTTGTGCTCGAACAAGACCTTTTTCCCCACCTGTAGCGGTGCTGAGCGTTTCTCGGTGTATTCATCAGCGTTCCACGGCCCTAATTATTTTCACGGGACAAAATGGCGTTTATGAAAAATGAATCTGAGAGTCTTCGCAAGGTTGAGTAAAGTGGCTCAAAACCAAGGAATTGTGAATAAGTCCGCTCTTTTAAAGGCTACTAATACAAAAATGCCGCTAAAATAGGCGAGTTATTCACAAAAATACCATAATCGGTAGCTCAATCAACTTTTGGCAGCACATCTTGGGGCTATCGCCTCGGGTTTAGCCTCGACGCACTAGGAAATGCCGTGCCAGCAACCACAAGAGGATCGGCAGCAGGGCGCTGAGCCCAATCGCTAGGCCAGGCAGCTCACTGCCCACCGCACCGATGGCAGCGAAGGCAAAACCCACCGGCACGGAACCACAAGCCAGGGCCAAGACATAGTTGGCCCAGGGCATCCTCACCAACCCGGCCAGACAAGCGATTGCCTCAGGCAGCACCGGCATCCAGCGGGAGACCGCCACGAGCCAGCCGCCCTGCTTTTCAAAGAGACGGTCGCCTTGGGCCAATCCCTCATGCCCGCTGATCCACAGCGCCGCAGGCCGCCCCAGAGCACGGCATAGGCCGTAGGCCACCAGCCCGGAGGCAAAGGAGCCTAGAGACGCCAGCAACCCACCCAGAAACCACCCATACGTCAGCCCCAGGGCCGACATGACTATCGTGCTCGGCACAGGCAGAACGATGTCGCTCACCAAAAGCAGTACGCCAGCCAGCCAGGCCCAGGAGCCATAGCCAGCCATGAAATCACGCGCTCCAGACAGACTCAGTGCCGCATCAAAACGAGCCCCCCAGATCAAAAACGGCCCAATGATCCCCGCCAGCAGCAGGACGATCACCAACACCCAGAACCAGAAACCACGAGACAATATCATGCCCTTGAGAAAGCGGAGCAGCCGAGGGAAAGCAAGCACAGAACTCCCCTGCCCGGCTGCCGTTTTTTCAAGTAGATAGTCCGCTCTGGGGGATGAGTGCCTTGCGTCATCACTGAGGGCTAGAAGCCCTCACTCCTTGGAAAGCCGGAGAGGTCTTTGGCTTGGAGAGATCGGAGGGAGGTGGGGAGGGCGCGGGAGTGGTCGTGATGCTGCGGAATGCATTCAGTGCTCCTACAGGAGCCGCAAGCGGTGGGCTTCGCTGAATGGATCCGAGTGCCGCTCGAATCTAAGCTAGCAGCTCCGTCACCACTCGGGCCTTGGGATTCTCGACGAGGACTTGCTCTGTGCCGTTGCGTTTGTAGCTGAGCTTTTTGGCATCGAGGCCGAAGAGGTGGAGGAGAGTGGCGTGGTAGTCGTAGTGGTTGACGACGTCCTTCACGGCGTGGTGACCGAACTCGTCGGTGGCGCCGTGGGCGTAACCGGCTTTGAAACCGCCTCCGGCGACCCACATGCTGAAGCCATAGGTGTTGTGGTCGCGACCAACGGTGGCGCGGCCTTTGGCTCCGGCGCGGTTTTGGATGACAGGCAGACGGCCCATCTCACCGCCCCAGTGGACGATGGTGGTGTCAAGCAGGCCGCGTTGCTTGAGATCCATGACGAGAGCGGCGGCGGGTTGATCGACCTGGAGACAGGCTGTTGGCAGGCCGGTGAGGATGCTGCTGTGATGGTCCCAAGTCTGGTTGCCGGTGAAGATGGAGACGAAGCGGACGCCGCGCTCAACGAGGCGGCGGGCGATGAGGCAGCGCTTGCCGAACTCTTCGGTGGCGGGTTTGTCGATGCCGTAGAGCTTCCGCGTGGCCTCGCTCTCCTGCATGATGTCGAGCGCCTCTTTGGCGGCGGTTTGCATGCGGGCGGCGAGCTCGAAGCTCTGGATGCG
>CANHTV010000024.1 GCA_947463285.1 Verrucomicrobiaceae bacterium
CACGCGGCGTTGGCGATGTTCGGCGTGCCGATGGCGTTCGCGCTGCCATACATGTAGTAAAGATTGCCGCAGTCTTTAGCGCGACGCTGAATGCGCGGCCAGTAGTCGCGCAGAACGCCGCTGACGACCTCGACGTTCACGCAGTGATCGAGCAACTCGCGCTGCCACTGCGGGCGGGAAATGTCGGCGCGGTAGGTGAGGTGGATGTTCTTGAAAGGCTCGGTGGCCTTCCAGAATTCGCGGCCGTAGTGGCGGATGGCCCAAAAGTCCTGCGTGTGCACCGGTTCGTCGAAGATCCAGGCTGCTGAACATTTCCGCCACTCGTCCTTTTTGAAGTACACTTTGTTGTTCAGGTAGAACTCGAACATCGGCTCGGTCCAGCCCTTCGCTTCGAAGTGCTTCGCGATCTCTGCCGACATCGCGCGGAACTGCGTCCAGTAGGCTTCATCGAATGCACTCTCGATCCAGTAGCCGCCCTTGAAGTGCTCGTCGTGCTTCATCGGCCAGTTCTCGTTCAGCAGTAGGTAATACGCGTCCACCGGCACCGCGCCGCGCGGCAGATCGGCGAAGGCGCTGCCATCAAGCAACGGGCCGAACTCCGCATCGAACTTCGTCCAATCCCACTTCCCATCGCCTCCGAGCTTCGGCGCAGGCTCGTCCACCTTGCCGGTCCAGCCATACGGCAACTGATTCAGCACCACGCGATGTTCATGCGCGAGCCGGTAGTAGTCACGCGCATGCCCCGGCAGGCCGTAGGCGTTCATCTGCGGCAGAAACGACAGTTTGTCCGGCAGCGTGAAGTTCCAAACCGTGATCGTGAACGGCATCACCGTGCCATCCACCGTCACCGTGCCGCTATGCATGCCTGCGGGCGTGTTTTTCGGCACGTGCAACTCGATGAAGGTGTCTTCGCTTTCCGATTCACCCAAAATCAGCGGATCGGTGAACCCCGCCACTTTCGGCATCGAGTAGAGCTTCACGCCCAAATCGGGTGCTTTGACGAGAGGTTTGCCGGCGACCGAAAAACAGATCGTTTCACCCTTCGCGGCAAAAAAGTGCGTCGAAGCCAATTCGAGGCCGAAAACGTCTTTTGAAGGCAAACTAGGCTTCACGGCCGAAATGGCCGGAACAGGCGGTAAAGTGGCTGCGGCGACCGAATTGACCTGATTGACGGCCTTTGGAGCCTCCACCGCGCCGTCTTCGAGCCAGAGCGTAAAGTAGGGCTTGTGAATCCGTTTGTCCTCACGGCTCGATACGTAGCGATTCACGAAATTGGTGAACTTCACCGAGTTGCCATCGCGTGTGTATTCGTTGCCGATGTCGTCGATGACGTAAAAGCCGTGCGAGCGGCCATCCAGCCGTGCCTGCGCCACTTCGGGTGCGATGGGGATGATCTGCCAGCCTTCCGCATCCGGTGTGGAGGCCTCGCCAAAGCCCCACAGCGATCCACCTTCACCACAAACGACACTCGTGATGTCGGAGTCATTGTTGCCCCAGCGCAGCTCGCCCGTCTTCGCCCACACGAAGGAACTCGCGCCCGGTGTATTCGCGTAGCTGCTGCCATTGCCTTCCACCCATTCTTGTGTGATCGACGAGACTGTCGTGCGCCGCAGCGGTGCCTCCGGCGACGTGAGATGCACATGCAGCTGCGCTTTGACGACGTTCTTCCCGCGCAGCGCCGCTGGATCAAAGTCGATGAGGAAGAACTCCTGAATACCCTTCAGCTTCAGCCGGTGCGAGCCACCATTGTTCCCCTCCACCTCCTTCGAGTAAGCGGAGATCCAAAGGTCACGTGAGACTTCCACACGCTGTTGTGCGTGCAAAGTGAGGGCGGCGAGGAGGAAGAGAGCGATGCGTTTTATCATGGTGGCGGGGCAGGAAGTAACGCCGATGATGTGGGCATCATGTCATCCGAAACATCAGCAAGCGGCTGAGTTGCGCCAGGCAAAGGGCCACGCTGAAGGAATGGGATGAACGAATGTCGCGGCAGCCCTCTGGAGCTTTTCGGAGGCCAGGAGACGCTCGAAAGCGCCGGAGGACTGGCGTACTCCAGGACGCTATCGCGGGCTTTCAAACCGCTCGTATCAGCAATGCCAAGCTCAAACGCTGCTTCCCTTTCGCATGAGCAGCCGGGCTTTCTTGGCTTGGAGAGCGCCCGCGGGGCGGGAAGCTTTGGCATCACGATCTCGTATTGGGAGAACACACAGGCCATCGCCGACTGGAAGGCGAACGCGGAGCACCGCATCGCGCAGGAGACGGGCAAGACGCGGTGGTATGCGGATTACCAGCTCCGTGTGGCGAGGGTGAAACGGGCGTATTGAAAAACTCTCCTTGAGGGATCCTGAGCGTGAAGTCGGCGACAAGGACGCATGCTGGGCGTCAAGGCGCCATGACTCGATAAAACCTGCGCTCTGCTGTCCCGGCCCCTGGGTCGGTCCAGGTCGTGGTGGTGCTGGTGGCGGTGAGGGTGACGGTCGTCCAGGTCTGCAAATCGGGGCTGTGTTGCACGCGATACTGCCTGCCGATGACGGAGGGGAATTGGAGAGTCGGGTTGGTGCCGTACGCGTTGAACTCGATGTGGGGGCCAGCGCTTGGGTCGGCATCGCTGGTGCCGAAGTCGGCTTCTTCGTCGGCCCAGAAGCCGTCGCCATCGGCATCGAGGTAGAGTTTGAATTCATCCACAAAACCGGAGTCGAGTCCGCTGCGGACGAAGTCGTCTTTGATGTAGGCCCATTTTAAAGTGTGTGTGCCTGCGGGGATGATGAACTCTTTCAGCGTCCAGCCGACCTCGCCGCTGATGGCTGCCTGCTCGACATCGTCGATGTAGAAGCGCAGGTAGTCATAGTCGGCCTCTGAGGAGATGCCCCAGTAGAAGGTCGCCTTCACGGGGCCGGTGACCTGGGTGCTCATGATGCTGTCCTGGAGATCGCCGATCTCGCCACTGCGGGCGGCATCACTGCCATCATGAGAGTAGAGCGCCTGTGGCCGCCAAGCGAGATCGCCTGAGGAGGTGATGACTTGGGCTGGCGCATCAATCGCCGCCGCCAGACCTTCGGAGATAGCGCCGACGTTGAGCGTCAGGGTGGCTGAGCCTGTGCCGAAGTCATTCGTGGCCTCGAGGGTGATCGTGTGGGTGCCGATGACCGAGGTGCTGCCGTAAATGAGGCCCGTGGTGGTGGAGATCAAAAGCCCCGCAGGCAGCCCCGTGGCTGTGTAGCTGGTTGGAGCATTCGTGGCGGTGATTTGATGCCGCACGGCGGCGTTCTCATAAGCATTCACGGAACCTCCGGTGACGACGGGCGCTGCGGTGATGGGGGTGAGTGTCATTTCATCCACCCAGCCAGCGTCTTGCCCTGCGATGGTGGCCTCGTCTTTGAGATAATAAATGTCCACATTGTGCGTTCCGGGCCCGATGTCCTGCGTGACCTGCGTCCAGTCCACCTCGCCGGTGATGTAGGCTTTGACGTAGCCGTCCACGGCGAGCACGAGGTAGTCGTAATTGGCCTCTGAGGAGACCTTCCACTGGAAGCTCAGCCTTGTGGGACCGACGACGGTGAATTCCATGCCGGAGTATTCTTCATGGCCCACCGGGGCACTTTGCGCGGCATCCACGGTATCGTGACTGATCGTGGTTTGGCGGAACCAGTCGCCATAACCAAAGGGAACGATCTTTAATGACGTGGGCTGCTCCACGGCATCTGACAGAGTGGGATCGGCGGGCAAGATGTAAATAAGGGCATTTTCGAGTGTGGAACCCGTGGCATTCGTGGCGATCAATAGGGTGTTATAAGCACGGACCCACGAAGGCGTGCCCGTGATCAGTCCCGTGCTCGGGTTCATCGTAAGACCTGGCGGCAGACCGAAGTGACCGAAGCTAGTGGCGAAGTTTGAAGCAGTGACTTGGTGGCGCAGCTCTGCGCCTTCGCGCCCGACAATGATCAGGCTGGAGGTGATGACGGGTGCTGGAAGGTCGCCGGTGGGCACGGTGCCGTGGAAGGTGATGCTGGCTTCGTCCAGCGTGCCGAAGTCGGCGAGATCCGTGTCATAGACTTGCAGCTTCCACTGCCCCTCGGAGCGCTCGCCCCAGAAGTGCGTGCTCATGAAGGTCCAGTCGATGTTCGCTCCGGTGTCATTGCCCCGAGCCCGAGCCAGCCGCACGCTGACACCACTCGGAGAGGTGAGCCACCATTCGAGCTGACCTCGGCGTGGATGCGTGGCCTTCACCCTCACGGTCACATGCTCCAGTCGCAGACTGTTTTCGGCAGTGACGGTGAAGCTGTGTGTGAGACCAGCGCTGCCGCCATCGGGGATGGACAAAGCCAGGTTTGGGGAGTTCTGCGAGCGCGTCTCGCGTGCTGGCAGATTCGTCCAAGTGGTGGCCATCGTCGTGGCCGCCTGGGCATTCACGAGGCCCGCGCCGTAGCGATGATGAAAGTCAAAACCTGCCCCATTCGTCACCCAGCCGCCGTCATTGGGATCGTTCGTCGTGGCGCTGCGCATGAGGATCTCCTGCACATCACGATAACCGAGATTGGGATTGGCCTGAAGCATCAGCGCCACGACTCCTGCCACGGCGGGCGTGGCCGATGAAGTGCCGCCGAAGCTGTTCGTGTAGTCGCCATTCGCGTAGTCGCTGCCCGTCCCGGCATTGTAGCCGGTGCTGCCGGTGATGTCCGTCGTCGTCACGCCCTGCGTGCCACCATTCGAGGGCGCGCACACCAGGATGTTTGCCCCAGGCTCGCTGTAAGGTGCGGCTTCGCCATCATCACCGATGGCGGACACGGCGATGGCATAGGGTGATGCAGCCCAGCCATCGTAGTTCGAGTCATCGCCATTGTAGTTTCCATTGCCGCCCGCCCAGAGAAACACCGTGCCCTTGCCACCACGTCCTAGCGTCACCGCATCTGCCAAAGCCGCCACGCTGAGAGGCCCGGGCCCGCCGTAACCATAAGCACTGTCCGAGGGCCCCCAACTGCTGCTCTTCACGTCGATGATGTCTTTCCTGAAGGCAAAAGCATCTGCCTCGTCTGCATCCGTCGTCGGGACAGCGATGAGACGCAGACCCACGAGCGTGGCCTCGGGTGCCACGCCAGTGACGCCGATGCCGTTGTTCCCACGTGCCGCTGCTACACCTGCGCAGGCTGTGCCGTGGAAGTCGCCAGTGCCCGGAGTGGGATCATCATCGAGATCATTGAAGTCGCGGTCGTTGACCGTGTCAGCATTCGTCAGCAGATCGGGATGAGAGACCTGCAAGCCATCGTCCAGAATGCCGATGCGGATACCTGTGCCGCGATAGCTATCCCAGGTTGACACCACTCGCAGGTCGATGCCTGCCACGGCTTGGTTTTGACCGGTGTTTTGCAGATGCCACTGGTAGCCGGGGTTCGCTGGATTGTGGGCAAAGAAGGGATCGTCGGGCACCAGGCGATGCTGCATTTGTCGGGCCAGCATGGGCTCCGCAGAGCGGACTCCTGGGAGCCGCATCAATCGTTTGGCTCCGTCCACGGCGGCGGTGGCGCTGCCGTTGAACTCAACCACCGCATACTTGCCACGAGCCTGAGACTTCGCGACGCCTGGAAGCTGTGACAGGCTGGCCGCGCTCGTGCCATTCAGCTCCACGAGGACCTTCTTCGTCAGCCATCGCCGGTTCGCCTCATCCTGCGGAGCATCCTTTTCATACAGCACCCATTCACCCTTCGTGCCGAGTTCATTCGGCGAGCGGACAAAGGCCCTGCCGCCGACGCTGATCTGAGCCTGCGCGAGCGATGCGGCAAAGAGCAGTGTAATGAAGATCCAGCGTTTCATGGTTGGTATACGAATGGAGGCGAATAATGACACACTGATCAAAAAGGGCGAACCAAGGAAGCTCTTATTTCTTCTCCTTCGAGGCCTATTCTAGATGTAATGCCTAGAAGAAAAGCCTGGGTTCCTGCTGCGAAGCCATCGGCGTCTGGCGGGCATCATGCAGGTGGTGCGGCGGTTGGCGTCGAAGTTTCGAAAGCCTGCCCATGGTCGGGTGACTTCCGCCGTCTCGCTGCCGGACGGCATTGAGTCGGTGAAGAACGAACTCTCGACCATCGGCCGGGCCATCGTCAGTGTGGTGGTCGAACTGCACGACGAAGCGGGTGCGCATACGCTTTACGCCTCGGTGGAGTGGTTCATCACGCGTGTGGCGGAGAAATGACGGCATCGCGGCGCGTTTGTCTGCCGCATGAAATACTTCCTTGCCATCCTTCTCGTCCCTTCGGTCCTTTTCGCTGCGACTATGCCCGCGCCGAAACCGAAGCCCGCATTCCAATACGAATCCGGCGACATCCAAGTGAGCATCCCCACCGCCGATGAGCCGCGCGTGAAGCTGTTTGGCGCGGAGTCGATCAAGGCGGCGGTGAAGTATCTCGAAGACGGCGCGGTGTGCTGGGTGCGTGAAAAAAGCTGCGTGAACTGCCACACGACGGGGCCTTACCTCAGCGAGCGGCCCGCTTTGATCTCGCAACTCGGCAAACCGAGCGAGGAAATCGTGGCGGACTTCATCGAGTTCGTGCCGAAGGACATCAAGGAGGTGACGGAGACGGCCACGAAGAGCGGCTACAAGCATATGCCGGGTGCTTTCACGGCCGTGTGGCGCTCGCTGGGCCTCGCGGAGTGGGACAAGCATGTCACAGGCAAAACCTCCGAGAACACCGAGCGGTCGATCCGAGACATGTTTGAGCGCCAGGCGGCTTCTGGAGCCTTCGTGAGCCACGGCGAGGTCGAAATCCCGCACATCACCACGGACTTCGAACTCTCGCTGCAAGCCGTGCGCACCATCACCGCAGCTCCGGCATGGCTCGCAGGCCTCAAAGACGAAAAACTGCTCACGAAGGTCGAAAAGCTCAAGACCTGGCTTCGCGGCGCGGAACCGAAAAATGACTGGGATCGCGTTTTGAGTCTGCAACTCGCCTTTTACCTGCCGGAGCTCGTTTCCGCTGAAAAACGGGCTGCGGCGCTGAAGCTGCTCTCCTCCAAACAACACGCCGATGGCGGCTGGAGCACGCGGGACTTCTCCGCGCTGAACGACTGGCACTTTGAAGTGAGCGAATCGGTCCAAAAGCTCATCACCGGCCTGCCGGATGCCGCGAAGCCGGAAAGCGATGCCTACATGACCGCCTTCGCCATTGTGTTGATGCGGCAGAGTGATGTCCCGGTGAAGGATGAACGCATTCAGAAGGCCGTGGCTTGGCTGAAGAAGGAGCAGCGCGTCTCCGGCCGCTGGTGGATGCACTCGCTGTATCGGGGGAACTATCACTACATCACCTACATCGCGACGTGTCAGGCGCTGAAGGCGCTGGCACTTTGTGAGGAATTGCCAAGAATGCGTGCGGAGTGATGTTTGCGATCCATCGTGAGTGGGGCAATGTCCCAACCTGATCTCATGTTTCGACTTTTCCTCGTTCTCGCTCTTGTCTCCCCCTCTCTCGCCGCAGATATCATTCTCAAGCCAGGCAACCTTACCGCGGTGCTCAAAGAAGCTCGCATGGCTCCGAAGCCCGTGCGCATCGTCGTCGAGAATGGCATTCATCCGATCACAGAGACGATAACCCTTGGCAAGGATGATTCGCAGGTGACTTGGAGCGGTGAGAATGCCGTTTTCATGGCTGGTAAGCCTATCACCGGCTGGGTCAAGGAGGGCAAGATCTGGAAAGCCGCGCTTCCAGACAAGGTGTGGAAGTTTGAGCAGCTCTGGATCAACGGACGCCTCGCGACGCGGGCGCGCGCGCCCAACAAAGGCTACTTCCACATCACGGATGCTGTGGGTGCTGGAGTGTTCCCGGATTTGACCAAGGACATGAACTTCCATGCCTTCTCCGTCGCTCAGGAGCAATATGACATGATCAAGGCGATCCCGGCAGAGCAGCGGGACAATGCACTGATCACTGTCACGCATGCCTGGGCCGTGGGCCAGTGCCGCATCAAGGCATTGGACGATGCTACGCAGGCGGTGCAGATCAAAGGCCGCGCGGCTTATCCGTTCGTCGAGTTCGAGCCGGATCAGCGCTACTGGATGGAGAACTACCGTGCTGCGCTGGATGCTCCTGGCGAGTGGTTTCTCGATGCCGCTAAAGGAGAGGTGCTTTATCAGCCGATGGATGGCGAGGACATGACCAAAGTGGAAGTCATCGCACCCGTGGCGGACAAGTTCCTCATCATCACAGGGGCTAAGGACATCCGCTTTGAAGGCATCGCGTTTCAATATGGGAACTACCGGTATCCTGCGGAGGGTTTGCACGATGGCCAAGCCGCCACGAAGACCGATGGAGCTATCGAGATCGAGGACAGCAGCGGCATTCGCTTTGAGAACTGCGAGGTCGCTCATGTGGGACGGCACGGCATCTATTTCAAAAACGGCTGCTCGGATTCACAGGTTGTACATTGCCACTTGCATGACCTCGGCGCTGGTGCTGTGCGCATCGGTGAGACTGCGCGGCCCAAGGATGAGCGTGTGAATCATCACATCGTCGTGGATAACTGCATCATGCAGCACGGCGGGCGTTTGCATCCAAGTGCCTGCGGTGTGGTGATGACGCACACGCAGCACTGTTCGGTCATTCATTGCGACATCGGCGACTTT
The DNA here is from genome assembly GCA_947463285.1 of Verrucomicrobiaceae bacterium. Classification (GTDB taxonomy): domain Bacteria; phylum Verrucomicrobiota; class Verrucomicrobiia; order Verrucomicrobiales; family Verrucomicrobiaceae; genus Prosthecobacter. The sequence continues at coordinate 8,609 of CANHTV010000024.1, forward strand.
TACTACACCGGCGTCAGCGCAGGCTGGAACTGGGGCTACGGCGACACCTCCTCACGCGAGACGCTGCTGGAGAACAATCACATCCATCACCTCGGCTGGGGTTATCTCAGCGACATGGGCGGCTACTACGGCCTCGGCACCTCGCCCGGCACCGTGCTGCGAGGCAATCATGTGCATCACATCGTCAGTCATCGCTACGGCGGCTGGGGGCTCTACAATGACGAAGGCAGCGCCGATACGCTGATGGAAAACAACCTCGTGCACGACACCTGGAACGCCGGCTTTCATCAGCACTACGGCTACTTCAACACCGTGCGGAACAATATCTTCGCCTTCGGCCACACGGCGCAAGTGCAGGCCTCACGCAACGAGCCGCGTCTGCGCTTCAAATATGAGCGCAACATCGTCGTGTGGGAGCCGGACGTGCCACTGCTCGATGGTGGCGACTGGAACTGGAAACTCAACGATCCTCCCGGACGCGGCGAGCCGAAAGACACCGCCATCTTCCGCAACAACCTCTACTGGCCCACCGACGGTAAGAAGCCCGCGCTGCTGACCAAAGCCCACTACACCTGGGACGAATGGCGCAAGCTCGGCCGCGACTCCGGCACGATCTTTGCCGATCCGATGTTCGAAGACATCGCCAAACGCGACTTCCGCCTCAAAGCCGGCTCACCTGCTGAAAAAATCGGCTTCAAGCCCTGGGATCTCACCGTCGCCGGAGTGCGCAAAGCCGATGCAGCGTGGGTCGCACTCGCCGCGAAAGGTAGCGTGTATCCGAACTGGGAAACCGATGCCCGTCCCTGGCCGTCGCCGCCTTACAAGGTCGATCAAAGCTTTGAAACCACACCGCTCGGCGTCATCGGCATCCGCAATGGCAAGTGTGATCGTCCCCGTGAACAGAAAGACGTCGGCGAAGGCTTCGGTGTTAGCGAAGAAGCCTCATCACCTATCGGAGGCGTTTCAAAACGCAGTCTGAAAGCTCAGGACATGCCCGGTCTCGTCCATAGCTATGATCCCGTGCTCGATATCTACCCAAGGTGGGAAGCGGGCACTTTCCACGTCAGCTTCGACATCATGGCGCAGCCAGACGCTGCATGGTTCTTTGAGATGCGTGTCAAAGGCGGTGAATTCGCTGCTGGCCCCTATCTTCGCTATCAAAAGGGCAAGCTCATCGCCAACAACAGCAACAGCGTTTCCTTGGCTGACATCAAGCCCGGCGAATGGTGTCGCATCGCCATCACCGCCACCACCGGTGCAGGCAAGTATGACATCACCCTCACCCGAGAGGACGGCACGAAGAAGGAGTTCAAAGACATCCCCTGCAAACCCACCTGGAACGCCGCGAGCTACCTGCTCTTCAGCTCGCTGGCAGACAAGAAGACGGCTTACTTCATCGACAATGTGAAGCTGGAGCAGCGCTAAAAGTGGCTGCGGATTTAACCGAACCAGAGACACACGCGACCAAAATGTTCATCACGGCTTAGCCTCTCGATACTTTCTTGGCGACTCACCAGTGCGTTTGCGGAAGTGTGCGCTGAAGCTGCTCGCATCGACGAATCCGCAACGGTTCGCGATTTCAGAAATCGTCAGCGACGTTTCTCTCAGCAGTCGCATCGCGGCGAGCACCCGGGTTTTGAGCAGAAACTCCTGCGGTGTGATTCCGAAGGCACTTTGAAACTTTCTCTGGAGTTGGCGGAGTGATTGACCGCATGTTTCAGCCACGCTTTGAAGCGTCAGCGCTTTCGTGTAATCGCGCCGAATGATTTCCACCGCGCGTGCCACGGTTTGAAATACGGGTAGTTGCATCTCAGCAGCTTGGGGCCGACGCAGCACGCCGATGATGCCGATGATTTGGCGCTTGTGATCACGAATCGGGAGCTTCGTCACGAGAAACCAATCCGGCATCTGTTGTCGGTCCCACCAGAGTTCGATTCGCTCAACGAGGCGCGTTTTGCCAGAAAGAAGCGGCTTGTCATCATCCACGTAGGCTTGAGCCATCATGTCGGGGTTCAGGTCAAAATCGGTCATGCCCAGGATTTCCGTTTCATCCTTCATCGCATAGCGCTGACGCAGCCCCTCACTGGCAAACATGAGCCTGCCATCCTGATTCTTGGCAAAGAAATAGACGCCGGGAATGTGGTCAAAGAGACGGTGGATATGGTCGGCTGGGTCAATCGAGGCAAGCCAAGCTTGGCGCTGTCGCTTCCACTCGGCGATGACAGCGGGTTTTCTCTTCGGACGTGGCAGAGGTTTGAGTGATGTCGCATTTCGCATGTTCTTTGTCGTCACACTTCAGCAGAACAGAATACACTTCAACATCAGTGAGGTGCTTGAACCGACCGTCACAACTTTACGATCATGAAAACTATCCAAACTGACGTCCTTGTCTGTGGCGGCGGCTGCGCGGGCATCGCGGCGGCCCTTTCCTCGGCGCGAAACGGAGCGCAAACACTGCTCATCGAGCGAGCGGGCTTTTCCGGCGGCATCATCACGACGGTCGGGTTGCCTTACTTTGACGGGCTGATCGACAAGCCGAGCGGGCGCTTTGTCGTGAAAGGCATCGCGCTGGAGCTGCTGCAGCGGCTGGGCATCGCGAAGCCGGGCGCGAAGTCCATCGACGACCTGCCGCCGGAGCTGGTGACGAAATACTGGGGCAGCATGTGGATTCCGAACGTGGAGCATTTCAAGTTGCTGACCGATGAATTGATCCTGCAGCACAAGGACAAGCTCAGTGTGCTCTATCACAGCGTGGCCTGCGATGTGGAGGTGAAGGAAGGTCGCGTGGCCGCGGTGATCATCGCGAACAAGGACGGACTCACGCGGGTGGAGGCGAAACAAGTCATCGACTGCACTGGCGATGGCGACATCGCGCACTGGGCGGGCTGCCCGACGATTTCATCGAAGCCGCTCATGCCGCTGACGATGCATTTCCGCATCGGCAATGTCGTGCCGGTGAAGGAGACGAAGGACCTGGCGAAGAAGGTGCTCATCGAGGCGCACCAAGCAGGTCGCCTGCCGAATTTCTACGGCCCCGGTCTCATCTTCGCCTTCGCGAAGGACGAGTGCTACGTTCACGCCACACGTGTGCCTGCCGATGCCACGGACGCTGCCGATTTCACTCGTGCTGAGATTCAGGGTCGCAAGGATGCATGGACGATCTTCAACGAATGGAAAACGAAGGTGCCTGGCTTTGAAAACAGCTACTACATCATGAGCGGCCCCTACATCGGCGTGCGCGACACGCGCCGCATCGTGGGACTGAACGTGCTCACGCTCGAAGACCTGCAAAAGACCACGCGGCATGACGACGCCATCGCCACGGGCTGCTGGTTCCTCGACATCCATCCGCCAGAGGTCTCCGTCGATAAGCCCTTCACCGGCTCCGGCTTCCAACCGAAGCCCTACGACATCAGTTATCGCACGCTGGTGCCGCAAAAAGTCAGCAACCTGCTCGTCGCCGGTCGCTGTCACAGCGCCAGCAGCGAAGCCAGCGCCTCCAGCCGTGTCACCGCCACCGCCATGGCCCTCGGCGAAGCCGCCGGAACTGCCGCCGCGCTCGCGATGAAGGCGAAAAGCGAAGTCGGCACTCTCGACGGCGTGAAAGTGCGTGAAGCGCTCGCGAAACAGAATGGTGGGCCTTTTAGCGAAGCGTAGAAAGAGGCTGCGGCTTTAGCCGCATCAGCAAAGTGGTTTCGGCTTTAGCCGAAAATGGATCTCCTCAAAGCCCATGACGCCAAACTCATCCGAGACTTCAAGCGAAGACTCTTCGGCTAAAGCCGAAGCCACTTTCTTTCGCCCTCACGACGAGCTTCACATCCATCATGGGAATCTCCCCCACTGGCGGCAAACCAACGTCACTTACTTCGTCACCACGCGTCTCGCTGACTCCATGCCGCAGGAGAAACTCCGCGAATGGCAAACCAAACGCGATGCCTGGCTCGCAGCTCACGGATTACAAAAGCCCTCCGACATTCACCAACTCCCCGAAGATCAACAACACGAGTTCCACGCCACCTTCACCAAAGATTGGCACCAGTGGCTCGATTCTGGTTATGGCGAGTGCCTTCTTCCTCGTCCCGAGGTGAGAGACATTTTGATAAAGCGCCTCCTCGCTGAGTCTTCGCTCGACGCCTGGGTGATCATGCCAAATCATCTTCATGCGCTAGTCGCTCCTGAAAACCAAGGTCTCGGTGACGTGCTGCAAAGCTGGAAGGGCGGCAGTGCCTTTGAGATCAATCGACTTCTCGGACGCAGCGGGCCACTTTGGCAAAAGGAACCGTATGACCACATCGTCAGGTCCGAGGCCCAGTTTCAACACTATCGACGTTACATCGCCGAGAACCCGATCAAGGCCGGTTTGGAGCCGCACGAATACGCGGTGGGTCTTGGCAAGCAGCCGTTCAAAGTGGCTTCGGCTTTAGCCGAAGTTCTTCAACAAACTCGAACCCAAAATTGAACCATGTTTGAATCAAGCACCCCTGATGCGGCTAAAGCCGCAGCCACTTTCTTCACCCGCCGCGAGGCTCTCCTCAGCGCTCTCAAAGGCACCGTCGCTGCCGCCGTGGCTGTGCCAGTCATGGTGCAAGCTGCGCCTGAATCTTCAGCTCAAGCTGAAGCCGCCTTTGTCCCCGAGAATGACTACCCCTACTTCGGCTACGAGCCTGAGTCAGTGAAAGTGGCTTCGGCTTTAGCCGAACCATTCGCTCCCTGATGCGGCTAAAGCCGCAACTACTTTAAAACACCATGAACTCCACCACCCGCCGCACCTTCATCCAAACCGCAGCCATCGCCTCCGCTGCGCCGACGATCATCGCCGCTGAATCTAAAAGCAGCGGCAAAGAACGCCGTGTCATCGAGACAGACGTGCTCGTGTGTGGTGGTGGCTGTGCGGGCAGTGCGGCGGCGCTCGCAGCGGCCCGCTCAGGCGCGAAGACGCTGCTGGTCGAGAAAGCTCCCTTTGCTGGCGGCATCATCACCAGCGTGGGGCTGCCGTATTTCGATGGCATCGCTCACATCGACACGAAGCGCATTGTGGTGCGCGGCATTGCGCTCGAAATGCTCTCAAAGTCCGGTGTGTGCGCTCCAGACGCCCAGACGGTGGCGAAGCACAACCCGACGATACCCAACACCTTCGAGTTCAAGCTCCTGCTCGATCGCCTTTTCCAAGAGCAGAAGGACAACCTCAGCCTGCTCTTCAACAGCTTCGTTTGTGACGCCCAGCGCAACGGCGACCGCATCGAAAGCGTCACTCTTGCCAACAAAGACGGCCTCGTCACGGTGACGCCCAAAGTCGTCATTGATTGCTCCGGCGATGCCGATGTCGCCGCGTGGTCCGGCGTGCCCTTTGAGCAAAACAGCGAAGTGCAGCCACTCACGCTGCATTTCCGTATCGGCAATGTGAAGCCCATTTCGCCCGCCGAGAGCCACGCCTGCAAAGACGCGCTCAAAGCCGCGCAAGCCGCAGGCGAGCTGCCTCACTACTACGGCCCCGGCATCATGTTCCTCTTTCAATGCAGCGAGGTCTATATCCACGGCGTTCGCGTGCCCGCGAACCCCACCGATGCCGCCGATCTCTCCCGCGCCGAGATGCAAGGCCGCGCCGATGCCCACGCCATGTTCCGTGCCTGGAAACAAAACGTGCCCGCCTTCAAAGACGCCTACTTCATTGAGGCCTACCCGTGGATCGGCGTGCGTGAATCCCGCCGCATCCTCGGCCAGCACATCCTAACCGAAGACGACCTCATGAAGTCGCGCCGCTTTGACGACGCCATCGCCACGGGCTGCTGGTATCTCGACATTCACCCGAATAAAACCGTCGTCGGCAGCGCCAACGACTTTGACCCGAAAAAGCACCAGCCCGAGCCCTACGACATCCCGTATCGTTCCCTCGTGGCGCAAAAAGCCAGCAACCTGCTCGTCGCCGGTCGCTGCCACAGCGCCACACGCGGTGCCCACGCCTCCACCCGCGTGACCGTCACCGCCATGGCCATGGGCGAAGCCGCGGGTGTCGCTGCTGCGATGAGCTTGAAAGCGAAAGTCGAAGCAGCTGCCCTGGACGGTGTGAAGGTACGTGAGCAGCTCACGAAGCTAGGCGGCGGGCCGTTTACGGATGCCTGAACACCAGCAGCACAATCCATCACCATGAAACTCAAGCAAATCCACTTCACCACTCTCCTCCTGACAGCATCGATCATGCTCAGCGCCGCAGAACCCTCGGATCTCTCGCGCTGGAAAGATGACTTCTCGGACTCCGCCGCCTTTGCGAAGCAATGGTCGAGCTATGGATTCCTCGCGGCGGGCATCGATGTGAAGAATCCCCTCGGCAAACCGGTTGGCGGGAAGGATTCGCGTCCGGAGTGGTGGCAGATTGTGGACGGCGCATTGCGCGGGCAGAACTTCCCGGAGGAGAAGCACGGTTCCGGTATCTCGCGAAATGTGGCCGCTCAGGACATGCGTTTGAGCTGCCGGTTCAAGATTCCCGCCGATGGCGTGGCCGCCATCGGTATTCGCGGGCCAAATCCAATGGTGGAGAAGGTCTTCAATGTCGTGAGCCTGCATATCCGTCCGAACAGCATCGTGGCGGCGGATAATGATGTTTTATATCCCAAGGATTCGCTAGAAGCAGCGGAGATGAAAAAGAAGGGTGAGTGGAATCGCAAGTTCTACTACGCGAAGACGGAGAAGATCACCCTAGCGCCCGATGCGTGGCACGATCTCACCGTCGAAGTGCGTGGCAAGGAGCTGCGGGTCAGCATCGATGCCAATCCGGTCCTGAACTACACCACGCTCTGCGGCGATGCACCGAAGACGAGCATCGGTTTGGGTGCCGGCGGCAATGGAAAGACGGTGCTGGCGACGTGGTATGACGATGTGAAGATCGAACCGCTGGAAGGAAAGAAATGAAGCGATGTCTCCTTTTGCTTCTCGCATGCGGAGTCCAGGCTCATGCGCTCAACCTCGAGTGGGTGAATGTCGGTGATCCGGGCAATCAGCCAGACAAGACGGGCTATGGCTCGGTGGCTTACGAGTTTCAGATCTCGAAATATGAAATCACCTCGGAACAGTATGCCGAGTTTCTCAACACGCTGGTGGTGAAGAGTGATCCTCACGGGCTCTGGCGCGGCTCGACGATTCAGCGCATCGGCAAGCCAGGCGAGTATCGGTATCAAGTAATCAAAGGTCAGGAAAGGTGGCCCGTGGTCAATATCAGCTTCCTGGAGGCGATGCGGTTCGTGAACTGGCTGCACAACGGACAGAGCCAAGGCGAAACGGAGAAAGGTGCCTATGACATCCCAACGCACGGTGGACTCGCCAGGCATGAAGTGGGTGCAAAGGTGTGGATCGCGACCGAGGACGAATGGTATAAGGCGGCGTATTTTCAGCCTGAGTCGAAGGGTGGGCCGGCAGGCGGCTACTGGCTCTATCCCACGCGCAGCAATGAGCAGCCTGTGCTCAGGGAGGCTGGCGCCAAGGAAGCGAACTCAGCCAACTACCTGCAAGACAGCCGGACCAACTCGTTCGGGGGCGTTGCGCGTTCCTTTGCGGACTCCCAGCCGGTGGGGAGCTATCCAAACTCCGCGAGCTATTACGGCACCTATGACCAAGGCGGCAATGCCTGGGAGTGGAACGAGGCTGTCGTCTTCGATGCGCAGCGCTGCATCCGTGGAGGCTGCATGGCGCACAGTTTCGAGAAGATGAGGTCCGTCGTGCGCACCTCCGCCAACCCGGCCAAGAGGTATCCCGACACGGGGTTCCGGCTCGCACGCGCTATGCCGAAGGCCGCCGACGCAGGCAGCATCAAAACCACCACTCCGAAGCAGCCCTGATGAACAGCCCCATTCACATCACCACGTTGCTTTGCATGGTTGCGCTCGCTTCAGCATCCGCCTCTGAACTCACCGGCAAACTGGAACCGATGTTCGACCAGCACTGCTACGACTGCCACGACGCGGACGCGAAGAAGGGCGGTCTCGATTTGACGGAACTGAAATGGAAGCCCGATGACGCGGAGAACCTTCAGCAGTGGACCAAGGTCTTCGACAAGGTGGAGCGAGCAGAAATGCCGCCGAGGAAGAAGGCGCGTCCACCAGCGGAGATGAATGTCACCTTTTTGAAGACGTTGCACGATGCACTGCATGCTTTCAGCGCACGCCAGCAGGAGTCGGAGGGACGCGTGGTCTATCGGCGGCTCAATCGCACCGAGTATGTGAATACGATCCACGATCTGCTCGGCATCGACACGCCGCTGCGTGACTTGCTGCCGGAGGACGGCACCGCGGGTGGATTCGATAAGATTGGTGAGGCGCTCAATCTATCAGCCGTCCATCTGGAGCGCTACTTGCAGGCGGCGGACCTCGCGCTGAAGGAGGCGACGGTCACCACGCCGAAGGTGGAGACCCAAACGCTCCGCACTGACTACACCGAGACGTGGCGTGACTGGATGGCACCCGGCTTTCAGAGCAGTCAATGGACGCATTCGCCCGAGGGTTTCCTTGCCATCCGCTGGGGCGGCGGAAACGGGCCTCATGGCGCTCTGGGAGCTTGGTCACCACCTGTGCCCGACGCCCGCTATCGTTTCCGCATCCGGGCGCGTGCCATGATCGACAAGGAGGGACCGAACGCCAATGCGAATGATAAGAAGCGCCCTGATCGCCACATCATGCTCAAGGTGGCACGGGCCGTGTGGCCCTACAATGGACTGACCTTTGACAATACCTACGTGGAGATGAGCCCCACGGAATATCGAGAGTTCGAATATGAAGCGCGGGTCCCGCAGGGCCAGACGCTTTGGCTTTCGCCCTATCGCATCGTGCCGGAGATGCCTAACGAACGCGCGATGGTCGGCGGCATCTGCGCGGTCGTCGAGTGGGTGGAGATCAAAGGTCCGCTGTATGAGCAATGGCCGCCACGCGGTCATCAACTGCTCTATGGTGATCTGCCGCTGCAGCCTGCGAATCCAAAGGTCCCGACCAGGGACCTGCGCGTTGTTGCATCACAACCCGAGGCTGATGCCCGACGCTTGCTCGCCGTTTTCCTGCCGAAGGTTTTCCGCCGCCCCGTGAGAGAAGATGAGATCAACGAGCATCTCGCGCTCGTGAAGGAACAGATGGCCAAGGGCCGGCGCTTCGACGAGGCCCTGCGCGCGGCCTACAAGATGGCGCTCTGCTCGCCCACGTTTCTCTTCCTCCAGGAAAAAGTCGGTCCGCTCGACGACCACGCGCTCGCCTCGCGGCTCAGCTATGGCCTCTGGAGCTCTCCGCCGGATGACGAACTGACC
>CANHTV010000025.1 GCA_947463285.1 Verrucomicrobiaceae bacterium
CGCAGGCAGGCCGCTGATCTTAAATTGGGTTGGGCTGTTTCTGGCGGTGACCTGCCATTCATAGCGCTGGCCCACCATGGCTCGGGGGAGATTGAGATCATTCATCACCGGCTTCAGTCTCACTGTCAGTGTCACCGTTTCACTCGTGACGCTGGTGTCTCCATTGGAGATGACGACGCTGTATTCGCCGATGTTGGCCTCAGCCACACCGCCGAGAGTGAGTTGGGCTTTGGTGGCCCCACCGATGTTAGTGCTGCCATGTTTCCACTGAAAAGACAGGTTTGAACCTGTGGCGATGGCGCTCAGGGTGACGTTGTCGCCTTCATCGGCGGTGATGGAAGCAGGCTGTCTTGTAATGATTGGCGGCGGCACTACGCTTAGCCGTGCTTCGTTGCTGGGGATGTTGCCGTAGGTATTGGAAACCACCACGCGATACAGACCTGCATCCGCCAGCGCTGCGGCTGCAATGCGGTAAACAGGAGAATTGGTGCCGACGTTGCTACTGCCGAGCTTCCACTGATAACTCAGATCGGTTCCCTCTGCTTCGACTCTGAGTTCGGCCGCGGCACCAGGAGCCACGGCGAGATTCTGTGGATGCGTGATGATCTGGGGCGGTCCGTTGATGATGCCCGGCTCTGGATCATCGCCGTTTAGCACGGTGTCTTCATCCTCATCAATGCTGAGCCGGTTACCGGCATCACGCAGCACTCCCATGAAAGTGATGGCGTCATCACTTGTTAGGTTGGCCAGGAGTACCGAGCGCGTAACGGTTCCAGCGGCCTGGGTCTCCTGCCTGTAGCTGGTGCCGTTCCAAAGCAGAGCCTTGTTCACGCCGCCGATCTTGCCTCGCACGATCAGATCACAATCACCCGCGTTGGCTCTGGCTTCGAGGATGCCGAGATCAGACAGCAGTGCTGTTTCGCTGCGATTCGCCACACGTACCGTGCGGCTGTAGCCCACCGTCGGTGCCGTGCCGGTGTCAAAGCAGTGGATGAAGGCGCTAATATCAGCCAGTTCTTGTGAGGTGGTGAGATTGTCGAGTACATAAGGATGCACTGTCGGCAGGCTGGCATTGCCGCCAGTGCCATCGTGCAATAAGCCAAAGCCACTCAGAGAGGTGCTGCTGTTACGCGAATCGAATAACAGCCGCTGATAACTCGTACGCAGAGGTGGGTTTTTAACGGGTTGGCTCAGGCCCGCCTCCTGCGGCAGGTCGATGTTATGATCCGTGCCCTCCAGGCCCGCATGGCAGGTCGTGCAGTGGGATTTGTTATGGTCGATGAAAATCGTGCGCCCAGTGACGGCGTTGCCGCCCTTAAAGCTGGTGGGCAGGCTGCGATCCAGATTGCGGTTGGGATTGGAATGATGAACCAACGATTTCAAATAATCGGCCAGATTATCCATGTCGCTGGCCTCGATTTCAGCACCTCCCATCAGCTTGTCGAAGGTGGGGTTGAAGCTTTGCAGTGTCGGTTTATCGCCACGCCAGTGAAAGGGGGCACCATTCTGCATGCCACGCAGGGTTTGTGTGACCATGGGGCCTTTCATTGGATGCATGACGCGGGGCCGGGGGGTGGTGTCGTGGACGCTGAGATTTGCACCCAGGACGGTCAGCATGTCTCCGCCTGGATCACCCAGATCCCATGCCAAGCCATCGCGATCTGCATCCATGTGGCAGGTGCCGCAGGAAACGGTGCCGTTGCCGGAAAGACGGGCATCGAAGAGGTAACCGCGGCCTTCTCGAATGTTTGCTGGCATGGGATCATAGTCACTGAGTGCCATTTCGGAACTAACCTGAAGCGTGGTGGTGTCGATGACGCTGAGAGTGCTGGAAATTTTGTTCAGGGAGTAAAGTTTTCCACGAGCTTCATCCAGCACGAGTCCACGTGGTCCACGCATGGCTGAGGCATTCGTGTCTTCCCCGATTCGAAGATCCACACGAGCTCTGATCTCACCCGTGCTGGCATCAATCATGGCTAAGCGATCCGAGGCAAAGGCGGCCACCCAGGCCGTGCTGCCCGTGCTGGTGAACACCACGCTGGTCGGTTGTGCCAAGGCACTGGCTTGGGCACCGGGATTGGGTTGTTGGCTGTAATTCATGCCGGGATTCAGGTCTAGAATCGTCACGCCGCCGCTGGTGATTACCGAAAGACGATTGTCGGCGAAATGACCTCGCAGGTTTGGCTCGAAGGGGATGAGGTTCAGCGCTTCGGTGTTGCTCACCCAGACTTCATCACTGCCAGGCCGCACCGCGAGGTCGAAGAGGTTCGTTCCCAGATCGCTGATGTAGCGCAGGATGCTGTTGGTGCCAGTGTCGATCTCCACGACATCATGATCCAAAATGGTGCGGCTGACTCTGGAGTCATTCGCTGGAACAATCAGCGCCGTTTTAGGTGGATTTGGCAGCGCAGAGTTGGTCGGTGGCGGCTGATTTGGAGCGAGTTCCTTTTTCAGGATCGTCGTCCGGTTTCCTGAAAGTAAAAAGGCGGCGTAAAGTCTTGTGCCATCCGCATTTGCTGCCAGTGCGTGAGGGTAGATGCCGTTCACCGTCAGTGTCGTCAGGGCCGCTCTCGTGCTGGCATCGAAAACGCGGATCTGTCCGGCTCTGGCACAGGCAACGTAGGCCTTGCCTGCGGCAAAAACAACATCTGTAGGTTCATCACCGACCTTGAGTGTCTCGACCACGACTCCCGCACTCAGGCTGATGATGGAGACGCTGTCACTGACCTCATTGACGACCCAGATCTCGTCGTTGGTGCGTGCGTTCACTGTTACAGGTTCCAGTCCCACTGGGATCTGCATGGACTTTATCGGTGTGCCCGAGCTAAGGTCAAAGATTGTCACCTTTGCGTTCGAGGTGTCCGTAGCAATCAGCCTTGTCCCATCCGGCGTGATCGACAAGGGATGAACCTGACGGCCTTCGAAGTGCTCGTAGGCCGCCGAGGCGGCGCTGGCCATCAGCAAAAGTAGAATTAATGCACGCATGGAGGATCAGGGAGTGATGGGTTTCAGCGACTGGATGTGAAATATCTTGGCTTTTTCACCCAAGGCCTTGATGGCCATTTCCTGGGTCATTGGTTGGTCGGATTGGCTGGTGATGAACAGCTTCGGCAGTCCGTTTTTAGGTGCCGTGGTGATCTTCACAGATTGCACGCCGTCGATGGTCATCAGGGCAGCTTTAACATGGCTGGAGCAGGCACTGCAAAAGATGCCCGCGACTTCGCCTTCATATTTTTTGGTCTTGGGTTCAGCCGCTTGAAGTTGCAGTCCTAGGGAAAGGGTGGTGATTAAAAATACCAGGGTTTTCATGGGCATTAGTGGCTGGTTTTTAAGAGGCGATGGACGTCCTGATGCAGCCGCTCGCACATCAGTGTGGCGATCTCGGTCTGCGGATGGAAGACGCTGTAGTAGGCGCGCACACGGCCTTCCTGGTCGATGAGCGCGATGCGCAGATCGTGCTCATATTCGTCGTCGGGCGTGATGCGCTCATCCTCGGGGATGGGAATGGCTTGGGTCATGCCGACTTCCTTGGTCATGTAGTCCCAGAGCTTCTGACGCTCGCCCGTGATGAACCACCAGGCGGATTTCTCCGTGGCACCAACAGCTTCCGCGTAGGCTTTTAGCAGCGCGGTGTTGTCACGCTCAGGCTGGATGGCGACGGAAAGTAGATGCAGCTCAGGATTACTGCTGAACTCCTGGTTTAATTTCTGCATCTGCGCTGTCACGGCAGCACAACCGTGAGGGCAGAGGGTGTAGAGGTAAGCCGCCACGACCACCTTCCCGCGCAGCTCGGAAAGCCGCACCTTGGCACCACTGCGCTCAGTCGCCTCCAGGTCACCTTTGATGGTGGCGAGCACGGGCAGGGGATTGGCAGGCAGGGATTGATCCAAAAGCTTTCCAGAGAACAAGCTCAGGCCTACGACAGCGGCGATGACCGTCACCGTGATAAGCCAAAAGCGAACCGGGCTAAATGCTTGGGAAGATGGTTGGTGGGGTTCTGTCATGAAGGATTCAGTTGATGGGGAACTTTTCGAGTTCCGCCTGGGTCCACATCGCGGTGCGGGCCTTTTCGGCTTCGCGGATGGTTTTCACCTGATCGGGGGTGACGACGCTGGCTTTGTTCCCGAAGGAGTTGCGCACGTAGGTCAGCACCGAGGCGATGTGCTCATCATTCAGGGCCGCGCCTTGTGGCGGCATGATCGGAGCAGGCGTCGTGAAGGGCTGACCATTGAGCGTGATGGGGCCGGTCAATCCCTGCAAAACCATGCGGATCAGTCGGTCAGGTTTGGGTGCTGAGGCCCAGTCAGAAGCCGCAAGCGAGGGAAACATGCCTGGCAGACCTTGGCCGGTGGGCTGATGGCAAGCAAAGCAGACCTGCATATAAACCTGAGAGCCTTTGGTCATGATTTCAGCAGGCGGCGTGTCCTGGGCTGAAAGAAGGGTGGAGGCGTAGGCCAAGACGACCGCGATAAGAGAAAAACGAGACATAAAAATGAGGGGGAATTTTTTTCAAAGATGAGGCGACGAGGGACCACGGAGATTAGTCATTCGGTCATTCGGAATTCATCATTCCCAAATGTCGCACCCATCCAGATACAGCTGGATGGGAGCGCCCGGCAAAGAGGGCAGCCACTAGCTGGAAGCGCCCTCCCGATTGCCGGGAAAGGCGTGGTTTGTCAGAAATATTGTCGATCAACTCTCAGAAGAGCTACGAAACTGCTGGGCGTTTGCATTTGCAGTACCAAGAAAGCAGTGCGGGCGTTCATGCCTGCTTCGATTAGCTTTGGATCAACGCTTCTGACAAATCAGCAGCTTTGCTGCGGAGGTGGCGTCACGGGGCGTTCGTGCCTGCTATCGGCAGTGATGGATGTCGTGATCCAGACCTGAGCAGGAAACTTGGCGAAAACAAAACGGGGAATTTCGGCGAAGACGAGCGTTAGCTTCACCTCCTTGACCTTGGTCGGGGCAGACTTGTCATCGGAAGACTGATTCTCGGTTTCCTTGCCCTGCTCGACCATTTTACAAAGCGGGCAGGGATGCTCGCCATCGAAGGTTTCACTCAGGCCCTGGCTCAGGGAGCCCGTTTCCATCGAATAAGTCACCGCCATGCCGACCCAGGCCGCTGACTGCAAAGCCACCCAATGCAGCCCAATGGAAAGGCACAACGCCAACACCACCAAGCCACGCATGAGGCGCTTGGTCAGGTGATGGATTTGAGGTTGAGTCATGAACAACTGTAAAGGTGCTTGATGATGTTACTCGGCTCCTGAAGTTTCGCACGTGGAAGTTTCTGTGGCGGTAGTTTTTTGCGAAGTAGGAACTTCCATTTCCACCCAGTCGGGGCCGTTTTTATCACGGCGCCATTGGTTGTAGGTGAGCACTGCGATGAGGCCGAAGATGGCAATGCTCGTTTCTAAAATGAAGGGCGATGCCAGGGTTCCTGCGATGGTAAAAAAGGATTTTGCCAGGATTTCCTTGGCTTCATCACTGCTCTGCCATGCGTAGCTGACGCCTCCGATAAACAGCAGGCCGACAATCAGGGGCGTCAACCACCAGCGGTTAGGAGTTTCGGGCTCTGTCATGGCTTGAGTGATCACTGAGGTAAAACGTCTGAGCGTTCCTTTTTGGTGCTCAATGCATGCAGTTCCTGCTCGGTTAGAGGCAGGGCTTTGAGGACCTGGGTGGCGGGTTTTGCAGGCGTGTTGATCTGGGCGTTGGTGACGATCTTCACAGCTTGAGAGAGCGCTTTGTCTTCAGATTCTTTAGTTGGAGGTAGGGTCTCTACGCTCTGTGGCGCTGACTTTTCCTGCTCCAGTCTTTCCTCAGCGACATACTTGCCCCAGATGCCGGTGCCGACGAGTGCCAGTACGAAGATGAAGATGCCTGCTGGCACTGGGGATCTGCGAGAGGTTCTTTTGGCCACTGGCGAGGAAAGTCGCCCGACACGCTCGGCTCGCAACGCCACCCAGGGGCCGTGGTTTTCGGTTAAATACAGGTAGTCACGAGGCCCACCTAAAACGCCGCCAGGAAGGTCGTTAAGCATGTCTTCAGCGTTGATTTGCAGGAAGTCACTGTAGCGTCGTAAAAAAGCTCGGGCGTAAGCCATGCTGCCAAACCCGGCGTAGTTGTCCTGCTCTAAAAAGTGCAATCGCTGCACGGGAATTTTGGTGGCGTGGGATACATCGAGCAGACTCAGACCTCGCTGTTCGCGTGCGGCTTTGAGTTTCTGTCCGAGGGGGGATGCCATGGGGTGGAGCTGGATTGTAGCAGGACGATTTTGGCACAGAGACTACAGGATGCGATGCATTTTTTTAAGCGGCTTCGTGCTGATGAAATAATAGCGCCTTGGTTTGATTATCGAAATTTGTAAATCAATCCCAGGCGCTGGTTTCTGTTTCTAGGCATTCACCTCCGCAGCAGCACGGGGCTGTGCCCAGGTTTTCTTGACAACGCGATGCCCATGCTGGCTTACGGCTTTGTGTTAGATGGCCTTGGCTTTTTTGACGAGGTGGTCCAGCACGTCGTGTGCGTTGTCGAATTTCAAAAGGGTCGTTTTTTCGATCAATCCTTTAGCCGCTTTTTCCAGGGGGCGGATGTAGGGAAGAGGTGTGAGTGCATGACGAAGGTTGGTATGCTTTTGATAGTGTCGTAGCACTCGCTGTGAGTGACCTGGAATAATCGCCGCTGGAGCGGCTGTGGTGTCCCGTTTTTTACGGAAGATGACCATGAGATTCCCCCCGTCTTGTGAAGTGAAGCTATCGACGTGTTCGAGTCCTGCTTTTTGCCCAGCCAAGGTCAATGTGCTGCTGCTGAAATGATGTAGGTGACCGATGTGATAGCGACTCTGTGGCCACTGACAGCGTGAGAGCGCATGAGGTACTTCGATCAGCATCAGCCCATCGTCGCGCATCCATGAAGCCATGGTGGCAAGTGCTTCGATGGGATGCGGCAGGTGCTCCACGACATGGAAAGCTGTGACCACGTCCTGACTTCCAGGCTCGACTTTGGCTTCGCTGTAATGGGTGACCTGAACTGGCAGTCCGAGCAAATCTCGGGCGGCAGAGCCATAGCCGACGTTTGGTTCGATGCCTTCGACATTATAACCCAGCCCTCTTAAGATGAAGAGCATTTCACCACCGCCTGAGCCGAGATCGAGGATGGAATTCCCTGGCTTCAACAGGGGGATCAGATAATCCAAGCGATCCAGTGCGACACTGCCCGCGCGGTAAACGTGTTTGAGCTTCGGTTTGACCGCGTTTTTGTATTCCTGCCGATAGCTCTCGCGATAAAAATCACGGAGAGCTTCATCGCTCGGGCGTGGGTTGGTAAAGACTAGGCCGCAGTCTTGGCAAAGCACGGTTTGCAAGGGAGCTCCGTCGCGATCTTTGTCGGCTAGGATGGTGAAAGTGCTGCTTTGGCAAAGTTCGCAGGGCGTGAGTTCAGTAGTGTGATGATGAGTGACTGACATGAAATGGGGGTTATGAGAGTGGCTGAGCGTTTTTTTGCATGACTCACGACGGAGGTTTTTCTTCGGCATGGCCTTGGAGTCGGGGCACAGAGATGTCTTTTTTGATGGAAGTTCGTTCCGCCTGCCGACGCGTTTTTAGAGGATACTTGAGAGACGGCGACGCTTATGCATTCAAGTCTCTCAGCCTTATCAACAGCGCATGACTTTGCGGCTTTGCCGCACCTTTAAGCCAGAAGAATGAACAGGGCTATAGATCTGCCTGATGGCGTTTCGGGCGCCAGGGCATGATTCAAAAAAACTGTAAATCTCGACCGCAGTCGTGAGGGCGACCGTCGGAAGGATCTGACTCAAGCAGCGGCCATGTCGCCTGTAATGGTTGTTCTGATGGGTGGGTGAAAGCAAATGATGCTGTTCAGGCTCCGTCCAGGGACGCTCCAGCTTGGTTTCTGTTGGATGGATCGAGGTGGCTGTATCGGTTGTGCCATCGCCATGGGATAAGACATAAATGGCGGATCCATCCTCCAAATGATGCACCATCACTTCATGTAGGTCGTTTCGCTCAGCCAAAAACATGCAGATGGCTGATGCGACTCCTTCGCCTGAAATCAACCAAGCCAACAACCAAAAAGCCTGTAGCAGTTTGGCTAAAGGTCGATTTTTATGGAGATGTTTCAGGGAAGTCATGGGTTGGCTTCAAGTCTGACGGCAAATGAGATCTGCCTGTGACAGATCATTCCATGCGACTGTTTTATTTTTTGGGATTCAACGAGCCAGAAAATGGGGCCATTTTTGTGGTGGACTCTCGGATTCAGGACGGAGAACTTTTTCGAGCTTCACCGCATCCCAGGCGGCATCCATCTCTTCGAGGCTGGCTTTGCCGAGTTCCTTGCCTTCTGCTTTGATCTTGGCCTCAACGGCATGAAAACGTCGGATGAATTTTTCATTCGCCGCAGCCAGTGCGGCTTCGGATTCGATGCCAAGTTTGCGGGCTAGATTGACGACGCTGAAAAGCAGGTCGCCCAGTTCTTCCTCCATCGCGGCGGTCTGGCCTGAGGCGACGGCTTCTTCCAGTTCGGCGGCTTCTTCGCGGATTTTGGCGAAGACGGGGGTGGCGTCAGGCCAGTCAAACCCGACGCGTGCGGCTTTTTTCTGGAGCTTCTGGCCTCGCATCAGGGCGGGCAGACCTGAGCCGACGCCATGCAGATAGCCTTCCTTTTGCGTGCCTTTTTCCTGGCGTTTGATGGCGTCCCACTGAGTCAAAACGGCATCAGACGTGGCGGCACTGGCTTCGCCAAAAACGTGCGGATGCCGGCGCACGAGTTTGTCTGAAAGGACGTGGGCCATGCGATCCAGATCAAAGGTGCCCATGCCGGAGGCGATTTCTGCATGGAGCACGGGCTGGAGCAGTAGATCTCCCAGTTCCTCGCAGATGAGCTCGGGATTGCCGCTTTTGATGGCATCCACCACTTCATAGGCCTCCTCCAGCACATGCGGAATGAGGGATTCATGGGTTTGCTCGATGTCCCAGGGGCAGCCGCCGGGGGCGCGCAGGCGGTGTACGATGTAGCGGAGACGGGTCAGGCCATCAGGATGATCAATGCTCATGCCCGTGGCGATAGCCGGGAAAGTAGCGGCTGGCACGGAAAAAGTTTGCGCCATCCGCCTGCGTGCCTACCTCATGCATCGGTTCCTTCACGGCATCCGTAACTCTTTACCCAAACCCCTATTCATTATGGCTAGTGACGCAGTACTGCACCTCAACGATTCCAATTTCGATTCTGAAATCGCCTCCTCCACCGTCCCTGTGCTGGTGGATTTCTGGGCTGAATGGTGCGGCCCCTGCCGTATGCTCGGCCCGATCCTCGACCAACTAGCCACAGAAAAAGGTGCTGCGGCCAAGATCGCCAAGGTGAATGTCGATGAGAGTCCTGAGCTTGCTGCCAAATACGGCGTTCGTTCGATTCCGATGCTGCTTTTCATCAAAGGCGGTGTAGTGAAGGAAACCGTCGTCGGCGTGCAGTCCAAAGACGCTCTGGCCAAGAAGCTCGACGCACTGGCCTGATTCTAGGATCGAGAGATCTCATTTTGCGGGGGATGAAGACACTGTCTTGATCCCCCGTTTTTTGAAATTGTTCCTAGCTTGCCTTCGTCCGGCCGACAGCCTAGTTTCCTGCCATGCTTCCGATTCTTGACCATCTGACTTCCTTTCAGAAGCGGGCCATGCCGCTCTCCATGAAGGCTTGGCATCAAATGATCTCCCAAGGATTGGCCCCCGAGCGTGCTGAGCTGATCCGGGGTGTGATTATTGAAAAAATGAGCAAGACGATCCTTCATTACAAACTCACGGAAATCGTCGTTGAGATGATCCGTGCCGCCTTCGGAAGCCAGTTCTGGGGGCGGCAGGAGGCACCTCTGCATTGACAGATTCTGAGCCCGAGCCTGATGTGTCGGTTGTCGAGGGACATCGCCAAAATTACGAAACCCATCCCACCACGGCACGTCTCGTCGTAGAGGTCTCTGTATCCACGTTGCCTGAAGATCGGGCCATGGCGGACATTTATGCTGAGGCAGCCGTGGCGGAGTATTGGATCGTGAATGCAGTCGATCGCTGCATTGAACTCTATCAGCAGCCTGTGGCAGGCCATTATCAAAGCATCATGAGAGTGGATGAATCCGGCGTGCTGGAAAGTGCAGCGCTGCCTGGGCTGAGACTGAATATCGGCGAGCTTTTTGCTGGCCTGCCGTGCGTGGTCTGAGCCGACACCGGGCAAATCCTAGTTTCCTATGCTTCCGCGTATGGCGGGGCGTCATGGTGGCGTTTGTTTCTCCCCCCGTTTGATCCATGTCTGAATCCCGCCCTGCGCCCTGGCTGCGCTTCTTCGTTTTTATTCTCATCAGTGCAGCTGTCATCGCTGGCGGCTGGCTATTTTGGCTAAAGCAGCAGCAAAGTACACCTGCTCTCGCTGCTGTGGTGAAGGCCAAAGGTGCTGCCATCGTGACCACGACCGAGGTGGAGCGTAGTGATTATGCGCTTGATCTTCTCGCTATCGGCACGGTGGCGGCTGATGAGTCCATCGATCTCAGCACCCATGTCACGGAGACGGTGACGGCTCTGCATTTTGAGGACGGACAGCGAGTAAAAAAGGGCGACCTGCTGGTGGAACTCAGTGCTGGTGAAGAGCAGGCTGCGCTTTCCGCTGCGAGGTCTCAGCTGACGGAGCATGAGCGCGAGATCACTCGGTTGCAGGGGTTGGTCAAAGACGGGGCTGCCCCAGAAGCCCGGCTGGAGGAGCGCCGCACGCTGGCTGAAGTGTCACGGCAAAACATCATTGAGGCCGAGGCGCGACTCGCTGACCGCCGCATCGTGGCTCCCTTTGATGGCTGGCTGGGACTGCGCCGCATCAGCGTTGGAGCCCTGGTTTCTCCGGGCACCGTCATCGTGTCGCTGGATAAAATCGACGTCGTGAAGATCGACTTCAATGTGCCCGAGACCTATCTCGGCATGATCAAGGCAGGCACTGAGATCGACACCCGCGCGGAGATGGACAAGGAGCGCGTTTTCAAAGGCAAGGTCGCGCAGCTCGATTCACGGATCGACCCCATCACCCGCTCCATGGCCGCACGCGCGCTGGTCAACAATGAAGGCCTCACGCTGAAGCCGGGAATGCTGGTCATGGTGACGATGCATGTGCAGCCGCGTCTTTCCTTGTCCATCCCTGAATGTGCGCTGGTGCCAACGGGTTCAAAAGCCTTTGTCTTCCTTTTGATCGAGGGCAAAGCCAAGCGTATGGAGGTTAAAACGGGCCGTCGCAAACCCGGCTATATCGAGATCATGACCGGACTGAAGGAAGGGCAGCTCATCGTGGCGGAGGGCCTGGTCGGGCTGCAAGATGGCATGGAGGTGAAAGTGGCTGGGCAGTTCACCAAGCCCGCAGCTGCATTCAATCCCGAAGCTCTTTCGGTCAGCGATCAACCGGGAAGCGCAAAGTAAACCATGTGGCTGTCTGATACATCCGTGCGCCGTCCGGTGCTGGCTTTGGTGATGAATCTCATCCTCGTGGCCTTTGGTGTGGTGGCTTACACACGGCTGCCGCTGCGTGAGTTTCCTGACATCGAACCTCCCATCGTGACGGTGGAAACCTACTACCGTGGGGCCTCGGCCAGTGTGGTGGAAAACCGCATCACGCAGCGTTTGGAGGATCGCATCTCTCAGGTCGAGGCCATCGAAAACATCTCCTCCACCAGTGTGGATGGGAAGTCTGAAATCACGGTCGAGTTTTCTCTGGGGCGTGATCTGGATTCCGCTGCGAATGACATCCGTGAGGCCATCAGCCCGGTCCTCACCACACTGCCGCCTGAGGTGGAGCCGCCAAATGTGGGCAAGACCGAGCTGAGCGCCGAGGTGCTCATGTATTTGAATCTGACCAGCGATTCCCGGAACACTCTGGAGCTCAATGACTATGCGGAACGCTTTTTGGTGGATCGTTTTTCCCGTCTACCGGGCGTGGCGCGTGTGCGCATCAACGGCGGCTCCCGCTATGCCTTGCGCATCTGGCTGGACCGTGAAGCGCTTGCTGCGCGTGGGCTGACGGCGACGGACATCGAGCACGCGCTGCGTCGTGAAAACGTGGACCCGCCTGCCGGCACGGTACAGTCGCTGGACAGGCAGTTCACGGTGCGTCTGAATCGCCAGTATCAGAGTGTGGAGGACTTCCAGCAGCTCGTCATCGCGCGTGGTGAAAATGGTTATCAGGTGCGTCTGGGTGAGGTTTCACGCATCGCTCTCGGCGCTGAGGAGGCGCGCACCGTTTTTAAAGGCAACCGTGTGCTCATGGTCTCCATCGGCATCATCCGGCAGTCACGCTCGAATCCACTGGAAGTGGCCCGTGCGGTGAGAGAGGAGGCAGAGCTGATTCGCAAGACATTGCCACCTGATCTGCGCTTGGAGAATAGCTACGACATCAGCCAGTTCATTGAGGAGTCTTTGCATGAAGTCTATCGCACGCTTGCCATCGCCATCGGCTTGGTGGTGGTGATCATTTATCTTTTCCTGGGCAGCTTCCGGGCCGTTTTGATTCCTACGGTGGCTGTGCCGGTCAGCGTTTTCGCCACCTGCCTGATCCTGCTGATGCTGGATTACTCCATGAACACGCTGACTCTACTCGCTTTCGTGTTGGCGATCGGGCTCGTGGTGGATGATGCCATCGTGGTTCTGGAAAACATCCATCGCCGCATTGAAGAAGGGGAGACTCCTTTGGTGGCTGCTTTCAAAGGCACGCGCCAGGTCGGCTTTGCGGTCGTGGCCACCACGCTCGTGCTGATGTCCGTCTTTGTACCGGTGGCCTTCATGCCGGGGGACACGGGGCGCATGTTTGCGGAGTTCAGCGTCACGTTGAGCATCGCGGTGGCCTTTTCGGGTTTTGTGGCGCTGACGCTTTCGCCGATGATGGCCTCAAAGATCCTGCGCGGCAGGGAAGGGGACGGCTTTGTGGCTCATCTGCTGGATCGGATTTTTAGCCGCATTCAGCGTGGCTACCGGTGGCTGCTAAACTGGGCGCTTCACTTCCCCGCCTCCGCCTTTCCAATCGTGGGCGGGCTGACGGCGCTCTGTGTCTGGCAGCTGGGGCACATCCCAGATGAATTCATGCCGCGTGAGGACCGAGGTTCATTCTTTGTGACGGCAACAGGCCAGCCGGGCACGACCTATGCGCGCACCTACCGGACATTGGATGACCTCACGGATCGTCTCATGTATCTTGTCGAGGACACCAAGGAGGCCACTCGGATTAATTCGCGAGCCCCTCGCACTTTTGGTTCGGCGGCTGACTTTAATGACTCCATCGCTGTGGTCACCCTCACACCCTTTGGCACGCGGCGTGATGGCTTCACCATCATGGAAGATGTGCGGAAAAAAACGGCTGACATGGCGGATGCCAAAGTTTCTGTCATCATGCGTCAGGCCATTTTGAGGGGGCTGAACAAGCCTATCGAAATCGTTGTCAGTGGCCCCACGTTTGAGGAGCTGATCCAGTGGCGTGAAATTATTCTGAACAAAGGCCGTGCCAATGACAAACTGCTCGGCCTGGATTGTGACTACCGGGACACCAAGCCACAGCTGCGCATCAGCATCGACCAAGCACGCGCGGCGGATCTCGGCGTCACCAGTGAGGAGATCGGTCTCACGCTGGAGACCATGCTCGGCGGACGTCGTGCCACCACGTTTCTGCATCAGGGGGAGGAATACGATGTCATCATGGAAGGCAGTTATGAGGACAAGCGGACACCGCTGGATCTGAACAACCTTTTTGTTCGCAGCCAGCGCAGCAAACAGCTTATCCCGCTCGCCAATCTTGTGAAGACAGAGGAATTTGCTGATAGCGGTTCGCTCACGCGCTACAACCGCATGAGAAGCATCACCTTTGATGCCGAGCTGGCTCCGGGCTACAGTCTCGGGCAGGCCGTAACCTACATGGAGGACCTTATCCGTGAAAGCCTGCCCAGCAGTGCCGTCGTGGGCTACAAAGGCAATGCCCTCAAACTAAAGCAGAATCAGGGAAGCATCGGCATCGTTTTCGGTATGGCCCTGCTCATCGCTTTCCTCGTTCTTGCGGCGCAGTTTGAGAGCTTCGTGCATCCTTTCACCATCATGCTTACCGTTCCCATGGCCGTGGCGGGAGCCTTGTTTGGCCTGATGTACATGGGCATGAATCAGAGCGTCCACAGCCAGATCGGCCTCATCATGCTGATCGGTCTCGCGGCGAAGAACGGCATCCTCATCGTCGAGTTCATCAATCAGCTGCGTGATGAAGGGTTGGCTTTTCGTGAGGCCATCCTCACGGGCAGCGAGCAGCGCCTGCGCCCCATTCTCATGACCGCGCTGGCCACCGTCATGGGCGCACTGCCCCTCATGCTCGGAAGTGGTGCCGGTTTTGAAACCCGCCGCGTCGTGGGTGTCGTCATCGTCTTCGGTGTCAGCATCTCCACCGTCGTCACGCTCGCACTCGTGCCGCTCATGTATGCCCTGCTGGCCCGCCGCACTGGCACACCCCAGGATACCAGCCGCCGATTGCAAGCTGCTTTGGAAAAGGCTGGTGACGAGTGATCCTGAATGGTGGTATAGACACAGCTTTCCATGATGAATTGTAGAATCTGCGCCGCCTCACTGAACCGAAGGTTTCCCCTCGTTCTTTTGCATTCATTCTGTCTTCTGCTTCTTGGTTGTAACGTCGCACCGAAATACTTTGCGCCGAAGTCAGAACTGCCGACGGAGTTTAAAACCCAGGGACCGTGGCGCACGGCACGCCCTTCCGATGCCGAGGCGCGTGGCGACTGGTGGCGGCTGTTTGGTGATGCCCGACTCGCCCAGCTCATGCAGGAGGCTGAGGCCGCCAGTCCGACTCTCGATGTCGCTCGTCATCGTGTCTCCGAGGCTCGGGCTCTCGCTCGTGCAGACAAAGCCGGCCTGTTTCCTTTTGCGACAATCACAAACAGCGTGGACCGCACGCGTGGTTCCGAAACCATGGCCGCGCAGTTTGCCGGGGGGCGCTCACGCACCTCCATTACCAACGTGCTCGACTTCAACTACGAACTCGATTTCTGGGGTCGCATTCGTAATCAAAGCCAGGCTGGTCGTGCCCGTGCCGATGCCGCTGAGGCTGATCTGCAAAACGTCCGCCTCCTGCTCCACAGTGAGCTGGCCATGAACTACTACGCTCTCCGTGTTCAGGATGCCCAGATCGCTTTGCTACGCCGTAACGTCACGGTCCGCGAGCGCACGGCTGATCTGGCACGCAAGCGTTTCGCTCAGGGGGACATTGCCCAGATTGACGTCGCCCAGGCCGAGACTGACCTCGCGGAGACTCAGGCTGAGGCCATCGGGCTTGAGCGGCTTCGTGCCGAGCTGGAGCACGCTGTCGCCCTGCTCGTAGGGACAGTGCCTTCTCAGCTGAATCTCCCAGCCTCGCCCATTAGTGGCAGCCCGCCCAGCTTGCCGCGTAGCGTCCCCAGCAGCCTACTGGAGCGGCGGCCAGACATCGCCTCTGCTGAGCGTGAAATAGCTGCGCTGAATGCCGAAATCGGCGTCGCCAAAGCGGCCTACTTTCCCACCATCACCATCGGCCTGCGCGGCGGCACCCAGACGAGCTTTTATGATTTGATCGACAACAGCAGCAGCCGCATCTGGGGCCTCGGGCCCGCAGCGGTCGAGTGGCCGCTGCTCCGTGGCGGCGGCGTCAAGGCCAATCATCAGGCCACCCAGGCTCGATATGAACAAGCCGCAGGCACCTATCGCCAGACCGTGCTCAGCGCCATGCGTGATGCTGAAGACGCTCTGAGTGCTCTTGATGTCTTGCGTCGTCAATCTGCTGCTCAAAACGTCACCGTCACCTCTGCGACCAAGGCCCTCGAACTCGCTCAAAAACGCTACGACTCCGGCCTCGTCGCCTATTACGAAGTCTTGGATGCCCAGCGCACCCAGCTCCGTGCCGAACGCGAAGCCACCCGCCTCAAAGGTGAGCTTTACCTTGCCAGCGTCCTTCTCGTCAAAGCCCTCGGCGGCGGCTGGTGAGTCGGCGGGCTCACAATAGTAAGTCCACAATACGTCCGCTGCTGTCCGGCAGACATCCTGAAATCACTCCACCTCATCCAGCAGATTCTGGGCGAGTTCGCGGGCTTTGGGTTGATTGAACTTTGGGTCGCTGGCGGCTTGGCGGTCGGCGCGGGCGTTGTCTCGGTCACCTAGGGCGAGGTGGGCGCGGGCGCGATTGTAGGGGATGTAGGCATCGTCGGAGGCGAGGGGTTGAGCGGCGTTGAAGGCCTCTAGGGCTTCATCGGCCTGCCCGATCAAAAGCAGCGAGTCGCCACGGCGGTTGTGGGCTACAAACCCCTGCGCTACATCGGCATGGCCCGCGAGCAAGCCACCTCCGGCAAGGAAGTGCTTACCCTCAGGGCGCGTGCCAAAGTGGCCGTGGTGTCGGAACCCGTGATCGGTGAGCCGTAAGATCAAGCATCGCGCAGCAGGATGGCATCGACATTGACGCCGTCATAGAGGGCGTCGCTGAGGATGACGAGCGGATCGCCAGGCTTGATGAGGTTGTGCTGACGCAGCAGCTCGATGGCTTCGCGGATGGCTTTTTCGGGGTCACCTTCGGAGAACTCCAGAACGTAGGGCTGCACGCCACGGGCGGTGACAAGCGTTCGGCTGACGTTTAACTTCGGTGTGAAGGCAAAGATGGGCGCGAACTCGGGGCGCTGGTGGGCGAGCAGATGAGCCATGACGCCGCGAAGGGTGAAGACGAGCAATTTTGAGTCAGGGATGCTGTTGGCGAGCAAGATCGCGGCCTTGACGGTTTTGTGCTTGTTCGTTTTTAGCGGTGCGTCGCTGGCAAAGCGGCCTGAGGGATATTTTTTCTCAATGCGGCGGATGACGGTATCCAGCACCTCGACGCATTTTTCGGGGTAAGCGCCGACACTAGTTTCGCCGCTGAGCATGACGCAGTCCACCTGCTCGATGACGGCATTAAAGATGTCCGTGACCTCGGCGCGTGTGGGTACGGGATTGGTGATCATGCTTTCCAGCATCTGGGTGGCGACGATGACCTTGCGTCCATGGAAAGAGCAGCGCTCTACGATGTGGCGCTGGATGAGCGGCAGGTCCTCGATGGGGCACTCGCTGCCGAGATCACCACGGGCGATCATGATGCCGGCGCTTGCTTCAACGAGGGTGTCGATGTTGTTGAGCGCCTGCTGGTTTTCGATCTTGGCGATGACGCGGGCCTTGCTGCCTTTTTGCTCAAGCAGAAGCTGGAGGTGCTGGATGTGCGCTGGCTCACGGGCGAAGCTGAGCGCAAAGAAATCCACAC
>CANHTV010000026.1 GCA_947463285.1 Verrucomicrobiaceae bacterium
ATGCGAGATCTCCAAAAGCTCCATCAGCTCGGCGATCTTTTTCTTCGGTTCCTTCACCCCGTAGATGCGAGCAAACACGATCAGGTTTTGTCTCACCAGCAGGTTCCCCGGCAGCGCTGTGTAGGCAGAGGAAAAATTGGCGCGTTGTAGGATGGCGATCCGATGCTGCTGCAGCGGCAGACCAAAGGCAAAAAGGTCGCCACCCGTCGGCAAAGTTAGGCCGAGCAGGCAATTCATCGCCGTCGTTTTGCCCGCGCCATTCGCGCCGAGCAGTCCCAGCACCTCTCCGCGATGCAGTTTGAAGGAAAAGCGGTCGAGCGCCTTCACTCCATCGAACTCACGGGTGAGCTCGCGGGCTTCGAGAATGACTTCGCGCGTGTCTGGGGAGGCTGACATGGGCGCGGAGAATCGTCGGCCCATCCTGGAATGCAAGAGGCAGCCCCAACAGAAATGAACTCACGTGCCGCGCCGCTTCAGCACCGCGACCCAACGATCCACGGATTTGCCGGGAGCATCCGCCAGAGCACGGCTGGCTTTGTTGCGCTTGTTGCTCACCACCTCCATGCCCAACGACTCCAGCGCGCGCAGGGCCAGACGATGCTCGACATCGAAGTAGCTCGTGATCACCAACATCCCGTCAGGGCGTAGTTTGGCGATACCTTGATCAAAGATCTTCTTCCACAGCTCCTGGCCGTGCCAGAAATTCTGATGGCGGAGGAAGACCATGTTGAAGTCGTCGCCCATCTCCTTGTGTTCGTCGATCTTGGTGGCGTCCTCGATCAAAAACTTGGCGGGCAGGTTTACATGATTTTCCCGCGCTTGACGGATCTCGCGGATGCGGATGTCCGCCCCGATCATCTCCACATCGCCGCCTTTCGTCAGCTCTGAGCCGACCTGGATCAGCGTCTCCGCCTCATCGCAGCGACCGCAGGCCAAATTCAGGATGCGCATGTCGCTCTGCGGCTTCAGATGCGGCTGCAACGAGTCTTGCAGAAGCGTCTTCAGCTTGGACATGTCTTCGGCGATGGGTGTGGGCTGCTGCATGAGATATGAAGCTACATATTTCCCGAACTGCCTGTTTCAAGAATGAATCAGCGCAATTCTTTTGGCATTCGCGCTTCGACATTCCTTCGTCATTCGGGTTTAGTCATTCGTCATTTCTCCCTCCATGTCTTTCGCTAATCCCGCAGCTTTCTGGTGTCTGCTCGGCCTGCCCGCCGTGCTGGCCATCCATTTTCTGCAAAGGCGCAGCCGTCGGGAGGTGGTGACGACGCTCTTCCTGCTCCAGCAGATGCGCCGCGAGTCTGAGATCGGGAACCGCTTTGAGCGACTGCGCTCCTCCATCCCGCTGTGGTTGCAGCTGCTCATGGTGCTCCTTTTCACCTGGCTGCTGGCCGGGCCTCGCTGGCTGAAAAAAGACGCCGTCCAGCGCATCGCCATCGTGCTGGATGCCTCCGCGTCGATGTCCACCTTTCGTGGCGATGCCGAGTCAGCTGTGCGCCATACTTTGAGCACGCTGCTCTCACCACTGGCGCGTATGGAGCTGAGCCTTTTATCCTCTGATCCGGGCCAGCCCGCGCTGTATCATGGTGCTTCGCAGGCGGACCTGGCCGCCGCTTTGCCGCAATGGCAGCCGCTGCTCGGCGTGCATGATTTCACCCCCAGTCTGCGCACGGCGCGTGGTCTCGTTGGCACACAGGGCAGCATCGTTTTAATCAGCGATCATGTGCTCGCCGAGGCTCTTCCGTTTGAGGCGGCACTGGTCTCCATCGGTCATGAGGTGGCGAACGTGGGCTGGGCCGGAGTCACCGTGGAGGAAAAGGACGACCAGCTTTTCTGGCGCGCGCTTTTGCGGAACTACAGCGGCCAGCCGCAGGACCGCGAATGGCGCGCCGTGTCCGGCGGCAAGACCTCCGCACCGGCAAAGCTCACGCTGGCCCCGCAGGAAAGCCGCACCCTCAGCGGCCCCTTCCCGCCTGAAGATGAACTGAGGCTGAGCCTCACCACCGATGCCTTCACGTTCGATGACAACCTCCCGCTGCTGCGGCCCAAGCCAAAGATCCTCGGACTGCATGTACCTGCCCTGCCCGTCCAGGATGGCAGCGCTGAGCTGCTTGAGCTTTTTGGGAAATTCGCCGACACCCGACTCGCGACCTCCGCTGCAGAGGCCGACGTGCGCGGCATCGTCTGGCCGCCAAGTATTGCCCTCGGCGCGGATAAGGACGCCATCGTCTTTGCCTCACCCGCCAAGGGCGACAGCAGCGCCTGGCTGCGTGGCAGCATCGTCGCTGAGGCGCATCCGCTTATCGACGGCCTGAACTGGCAGTCCCTGCTCGTCCGCGAAGGCATGATCGTGCCGCGTGATAAGCGCGACCGCGTGCTGCTCTGGCAGGCAGATCGCCCGCTCATCAGCCTGCGCCGCACCGCCGCTGGTGCCCAGCAGCTTTTCTGTCACTTCGATCTCCTCAGCAGCAATGCCCGCAAACTTCCCGCGCTGGCCGTTCTCCTGCATCGTTTTCTTCAGACTATTCGTCAGGAAAAGATCGCGCCCGAGTCTGCTAATTTTGACCTCCGCCAGCGCCTCACGCTCGCGCATCTCCGAGGTGAAAAAGCCGCTCCACTTCAGCTGACGACACGCACGCCTTCAGCCACGATCAGCATCCCCACCGCCCAAGCGCACCTACTCCGTGCACCCGCTCAGCCCGGCTTTTTTGAGGTCAAGCAAGGCGACACTCTCCTGCTTCAAGGCGCCGCCCACTTCGCTGACGCCCGCGAAGCCGATCTCCAGCAGGCGAAACCCTTTCAGGGCCTGTCCAAACTCAAGCTCGTCCAGACCGAAACCACCCACGAAGCCGACTCCCACTGGCAGCTCTGGCTTTTGCTTCTGCTCGCCACCCTGCTCGGCAGCTGGTGGACCCTTCAGAGGCTTGTTGACGACGGACATGGCTAGAGGCAATGTCCGTCATGGATACCACGACGACAGATTTCACCGTTCGCGATCTCAACCGCCAACTCTCGAAAGTGTTGGCGGCCTGTGATCGGGTTGGCCTCATCCGCATTCGCAGCCGGAAGGGCACCACCTATCAGCTGCGACCCGAGCCTCCTCCGACTCCTGCCACCCAAGCGGCCTACCCTGACTTTGCCGCCCGCCGACGGGCTTTGAACATGCCGATGATGACGAAGGAGCAGAGTGAACAACTCGATAAACTCATCGCCGGAGAATGAGCATTTACGCTGACACGAACTTTATCACTCGACTGTATCTGGAGCGGCCAGAAACAGCTCACGCTGAGAGCTTTTTCAGTGCTGAAAAACCATTACTCCCCATCACCTGGCTCACCCGATTGGAGGTCATCAATGCTTTTGAGCAATCGGTGCTCACGGGTTTCGGCCAAGCACAGGCCCGCATTAACGCCGAGCTGGCGGCTGCCTGCCAGCAGCAGTTTCGCGATGACTTTAGCCACGGCGTGGCGATGCGGCTGGTGAGCGTCTCCCAGGCTGAAGTTTCCGCAAAGTTCGAGGAGATCGCACTCCGACACACGGCCCGACATGGCTTTCGTGCCTATGACATCCTCCACGTCGCCTCCGCCCTGATTCTGAAATGCCAGAGCTTCTGGAGTTTCGACAAAAAAGCCTGCCAACTGGCAAAGCTCGAAGGTTTGAAGGTCATCAAGTAAAGCAACCACCAAGGTCAACGCGGCTGAGTATGGACTTGGCGGAGTTTCCCGGATAAACAATGCCCCATGATCCTCCGCCACCCTGAATGGCTCGCGCTACTTCCCATCCTGCTGCTCGCGGGATGGATGGTACCGCGACTCGGGGTGGGGAAACTACTGCGCATCGCTTTGCTGGCGCTGATCACGCTGGCACTGGCTGAGCCGCAATGGCGTCGGCTTCAGGATGGGATCGACCTTTGGGTGCTGCTGGACTCGTCGGTGTCAGCGGAAGAGCCGATAACGAAAGGGCTGCCGGAGTGGGAAAAGCTGCTGGAAAAGCATCGCGGAGCCAGTGACCGGCTTTTTTACCTGAACTACGCCAGTGAGGTGATGCGACGCGGAGCGGAGGGCGCGGAACTTTATGAGCGGAATCGTCACTCGACTCAGACGGCGATGGCCATCACGCAGGCGCTCACTTTAGCCCAAAAGGAGGGCAAAGACCGACCCGCTCGCGTTCTGGCATTTACCGACGGCTACTCCACCGAGCCGCTGACGGGCATCGCAGAAAAGCTGACGCGCCAGGGCGTGGAGCTGGACTATCGGCTGGTGCGTGATCCTGAGCCGACTGACTTCCGCGTGGCGTCCTTGGAGATGCCTTCGCGCTCGCAGCTCGGCGAACCCTTCATGATCGAGGTGGAGGTGAAAGGCACCCGCGATGGCAAGGTGCCGCTCACGATTCTCCGCGATGGCAAGGAGCTGAAATCCACCGATGTCGAGGTGCATCTCGGCAGCGGTCGCCTGCGCTTCACGGATCGGCTCATCACCGCCGGCGTGGCGCATTACGAGGCATTGATCCAGCCGGAGAAAGACGCGCATCCAGGGAACAATCGCCATGAAGCGATGATCGAGATTGCGGGCGGGCCGCGCGTGCTTTTGCTCACGTCGTATCTCGACGATCCCGTGGCTCCGACGCTCCAGCGGCAAGGGTTTACCGTCGAGACCGTGACCGACCTGCGCGGCATCCGAGCCGGACAGCTCGCGGGCGTGAAGTGCGTCATTTTAAACAACATGCCCGCCTTTGAACTGCCGGCTGATTTCCTCCGCGCGCTCGATTTTTATGTCCGCGAGCAGGGCGGCAGTCTGCTGATGGCGGGCGGGAAAAAGAGCTTCGCGGCAGGTGGCTACTTCGAGTCGGCCATCGATCCGCTTTTGCCCGTGTCGATGGAAATGAAGCAGGAGCATCGCAAGCTCGTCGTGGCGATGGCGATCGTGATGGATCGCAGTGGCTCGATGGGCATGACGGTGGCGAGTGGTTTTACCAAAATGCAGCTCGCCGATGAGGGCGCGGGCAATGCCATCCGCTTCCTCGGCGGGCAGGATCTCTTAACGGTCTTCGCCGTGGACAGCAGGGCCCATGAAATGGTGCAGCTGCAGCAGGTGGGGCCGAATCGCGAGAAGATGGAAAGCGCCGTGCGCCGCATCGAGAGCACGGGCGGCGGCATCTATGTTTATGAGGGGCTGAAGGCCGCGTGGGATCAGCTCAAAACCGCGCCTGCAGGGCAGCGCCACATCATCCTCTTTTCCGACGCCAACGACTCCGAAGAGCCCGGCGACTACAAGCGCCTCATCGACGACATCCTCGCGGGCAGCGGCACCGTCAGCGTCATCGCGCTCGGCACTCGCAGCGATACCGATGCTGCCTTGCTGGAAGACATCGCCAAGCGCGGCAAAGGCCGTCTTTTCTTCACCGAGAAGGCCGAGGAACTGCCGAACATCTTTAGCCAGGAAACCGTCGCGGTCGCGCGCAGTGCCTTCATCAACGATCCGGTGAAAACGCAGCCTGCGGGTGGTTGGTTCGAGATCAGCAGCCAGACGCTCGACTGGCTGCCCGAAGCCGATGGCTACAACCTCAGCTACCTGCGTGATTGGGCCAGCCAGGGCCTCATCACGAAGGACGAATACTCCGCCCCGCTCGTCGCCTTTGGCCAGCGCGGCATCGGCCGAACCGCAGCCGTCAGTTTCGCCCTCGGCGGCGAGCATTCGGCGAAAATCCGCGCCTGGCCAAAGTATGGCGACTTCCTCCAAACCCTCGTCCGCTGGCTCATGGGCGAGCAATTACCCCCCGGCGTCGGTTTGAAGCACAGCCTCGCTGGTAATCAGCTCACGCTCGACCTCATGCACGACAGCGAGTGGGAACCCAAACGGCAAGCCAAGCCCCCACGAATCGTGATGGCGCATGGCAGCAACGCCGCCGGAGCTCACGAACTCGCCTGGGAGCGGCTCGCGCCCGGACATTATCAGGCCAGCGTCACCCTCACGGAAGGGGAGATGGTGCGTGGAGCTGTCCAGCTCGGCGGCACCACCCTCAGCTTCGGCCCCACCCTGCTTGGCAGCAGCACCGAGTGGGCTTTTGATGAAACCCGTGCCGATGAACTCCGCCGCACCGCTGTGACGAGTGGCGGCCGCGAGCTGCTCGATCTCAGCCAGGCCTGGCGTAGCCCGCAGATCGTCCGCTTCGCCGACATGCAAAGCCCGCTTTTGCTCGCCGCACTCGTGCTGATGCTGTTCGAGGCCCTCGTCACCCGCACTGGCTGGCAGATGCCCGAGTGGGCCTTCGCCGGATGGCGAAAACAGCCCCGCGAGACCAAGCCGACCCGCGAAATGAAGCAACATCAGGAGCGGCTGAAAGAGCGCGTCGTCGAGAAGAAAGCTGAGGTCAGCGCTCCCGAATCCAAACCCACACCGCCAACACCCGAAGTTGACCGAGAAAGCCGCTTTGCTCGGGCGAAGAAGAAGTGAAGCGTTTTTCTTGTTCGTGACTTCCCAAACCGTCGGGAAATCTGGCGTAGTGGCAACAGATTGCTCACGACACCCTTTCTCGCCAAACATTCCCAACCTACGAAAGAGGTGTTAGCAAGACCGAGCGTGAGCCTTCTTTGGCGGAGAGCAGGCAGGCATCGAGCACACGCTGTGTCTGGAGCGTGATGTGGGGCCAGTGAGCATCGAGTTCACCACTGAGGACGATCTGGGAGAAGGTTTGGAAAAGGCGGGACTCTTGTGAGCCGGGGGCGTTGTTGCTGGGTTCATCCAGACTGATGGTGGTCTTGCCTGCGTGCATGTCTGCGCGGCAGCGATCCAGCGCGAACTCGGATTTGGTTAGGCTGTAGTTCGTCTGATCTGCAGCGAAGGGCAGCACAAAATCTGAGACCTGTAGCAGGGCTTTGTCACCGCTGATGATAGCCCACTGGGCGGTGGCGGCAGTGAAGGAGCAGTAAAACGAAGCTGACACTCCTCCCGCAAAAGTCAGCGTACCGGAAAAAGCCAGCGGCACGGAGGTTGAATCGGCGCTCGCCTCGGTGGCTTCATGAATGCAGCCTGTGACCTGCAAGGGCATGTTATCATTCATGGCCCAAACCGTGAAGCGCAGGCAATACCAGCCGAGATCTCCGAGGCAGCCCAACGGCTCCAGCTTCCCATGAGCTCGGATGTTGGTGCGTTGAAATTCGGCATCGCCGAAAAAGCTGAATTGGGTGGCGATGTGACGGATCTGACCGACTTCGTCCTGCAAAACCTGACCGAGTTTTTTCTGGCGCTGGCCATGCATGAACATGACGCCATCCATGAACTGCACGCGGTGCTTTTCACAGGCTGCGAGGATTTCCAAAACCTCCCCGGCATCACAACCCACGGGCTTTTCGACGAGCACATGCTTGCCAGCCTCTGCCGCACGAATGACCCATTCTTTGCGCAGACCTGTGGGCAACGGGATGTAAACGGCGTCGATGTCGGGACGCGCCAGCAGAGCCTCATAGCTGTCCATGGCCTCCGGCAAAACGGGATGCGGAGCACTGGACTGGCATTCAGCGATGAAGGCCTGCGCTCGTGTGAGATCCCGGCTGGCAACGGCGACAAGGGTGGCATTACCGGCATCACGAATGGCTTGCCAGTTTTTACGGGCAATGAAGGCGGCACCCAGGATGCCCCAGCGACAGGTGGTTTTGGTCATGGGCTTAGAAAGACACAGGATGAGAGCTCTTGCAAAGACGCTCGCCATTTTGACGAGACCCTTTTAATCTAGTCCCATGATCTGGATCGACTGCAACCGCGATCACCTTGAAGCCATCCGCGCCATCTTTAATGAAGCCATCGTGAATTCGACGGCGCTCTATGATTATATTCCGCGCTCGGTCGAGGTGATGCAGGCTTGGTTTGAGACCAAGGAAAAGGCCGATCTGCCAGTCATCGGTGTGATGAATGAGGCAGGTGAACTCATGGGCTTTGGCAGCTACGGCCCCTTCCGGCCCCATGCAGCCTACCAGTACAGTGTGGAGCACTCCGTTTATGTGGATGCCCGTTTTCGCGGCCAGGGATTGGGAAAAATGATCCTGGAAAGGCTGATCGAGCGGGCTGAGCAGCAGGATTACCACATGATGATCGGCGTCATTGATGCCCAGAATGCCACGAGCATCGCCCTGCATGAAAAGCTCGGGTTC
Organism: Verrucomicrobiaceae bacterium; assembly: GCA_947463285.1. Classification (GTDB taxonomy): domain Bacteria; phylum Verrucomicrobiota; class Verrucomicrobiia; order Verrucomicrobiales; family Verrucomicrobiaceae; genus Prosthecobacter. The sequence continues at coordinate 8,150 of CANHTV010000026.1, forward strand.
GCCGCCTGTGGTCACATTCGTGAAGCGGGCTACAAATTCGGCCGCTGGCTCGATCTGGCGCTTTATCAGCTTGTGCTGAAGACGCCAGCCAGGCCTAACGAATAAAGTAACTCAAGTTCTCCAACTCCACGGCGAGATCAACACTGTTCACCACGACGTGGTCCGGCACATCGAGCACGGTAGGTGAGAAATTCAGAATGGCCTGAATGCCGGCCTCGACCATCTGATTCGTCACCGACTGGGCACCGCTGGTGGGCACAGTGAGGATGGCCATTTTCACCTGATGTTCCCGAATAAACTCGGTCATCTCCGCCGTGGGTAAAATGGGAATCCCGAGGTGGGACTGCGGACGTGGTGCCAGATCAAAGGCTGCCACCACTTCAAAACCCTCCTTGCGAAAGCCTCCGTAGCGCAACAACGCGGAACCGAGATTGCCAGCCCCCACAAGAATGACAGGCTGAAGATGATTGTGACCCAGCACATCTGAGATGGTTTTGCTCAGGGCCTCCACGTTATAGCCAAGCCCGCGCGTGCCAAACTGGCCGAAGTAAGTCAGATCCTTGCGCAGCTGTGTGGGCTTAACGCCAGCGGCTTTGGCCAGCGCTTCCGAGGAAACCGTGTCCACGTCATTCTCCTTCAGCTTGCCGAGGCAACGCTGATAGATCGACAGTCGATAGATGGATTTTTTCGGAATGTCTATGCGCGGCATTTGTGAAAAATCACTCACTCATGCCATTTGTCAATCATCTGGTTAGCCGAGACCGACCGCATCGCGGACGCGTCCGAGGGTCTTCCGAGCCACGGCACGGGCCTTTTCAGCCCCCTCAGCCAGAACACGATCCACATACTTGGGATCGGCGACGATTTCAGCACGACGCTCACGAAATGGCGCAAAATGATCCGTCACGGCCTGAAGCAGACGCTTTTTGAAATCACCGTAGCCGACACCTCCGCGCTCATGATCGGCGATCATCGCCTGGTAGTCAGCCTCCGAGGCGACGAGCTTGTACAGGGCCAGGATGCTGCTGTTCTCCGTGGATTTCGGATCTTCCACGGGTGTGGAGTCGGTTTTGATGCCCATGATCTTCTTCTTCAGAGCAGGCAGTTCTTCAAAGAGCTGGATCGTGTTGTCGTAGCTCTTGCTCATCTTTTGACCATCGAGGCCGGGCACCACGGCGGTGTCCTCACGGATTCGTGGAGTCGGCAGCTTGAGGAGCCCTTCCCCAAAGGTCTCGTTCATCTTGATGGCGATGTCGCGTGTGACCTCGACATGCTGCTTTTGATCTTTGCCGACTGGGACGATGTCGCTGTCATAAATCAGAATGTCAGCCGCCATCAGCACGGGATAGGCAAAGAGTCCGTGGGAGGGTTTGATGCCATTGGCGACTTTGTCTTTGTAGCTGTGGCAGCGCTCCAGCAGACCCATCGGCGTGACTGTGCTGAGAATCCATGACAGCTCACAATGCTCTGGCACATCGCTTTGACGAAACAGAACGCACTTCTCGGGATCGAGACCGCAGGCGAGGAAGTCGATGGCGAGATTCCGCACATGATCACGCAGCAACGGGCCATTGTGGATGGAGGTCAGCGAATGGTAATCCGCGATGAAATAATAGGCATCGCCTTCATGTTGCAGCTTCAGAGCCGCCTCCATCATGCCAAAGTAATTGCCGATGTGGAGACGTCCGCTGGGTTGGAGACCGGAGAGAATGCGCATAGGCCGCTAGACATGGCGGAGCCTGAGCGTGGATCAAGCACGAAGCTGTGCTCATTATCGCCGAGTTACTGGAGCGATTTCAGCCAAACTTCACTGAGAATCTCCCTGAGACTCTGACGAACGATCTGCCAACGCCGTGGAAATGAGACACAAGACCATGATCAAGGTCCCAGTATGCATCATGCCTTCCGTCCAAAGGATCCGCACACTGGTCATCAAAATCAAAACGATAGTCACCAACTTCAGCCACCAGCGTAGCTTGGCTTTTTGGTAGGCGGAGTTCATTATTTTGAAGAGCGCCAGGCTTTGCGTGCAAAGAAAGCGGCACAGATGGACATCCCGAAACAAGCCCATGCCTTGGGGTGCATTGGCGAAAGATCCCAAAGGTAAGGAGTCACCATGAGTGATAATACGACGACACCAGAAAGCCCCACACTCATCAGCCCGAAAACGAAGGTGCGGGTTTTGGCCACCATGTTGGACCTTATTTTCCAGGCGTAAAGGCAGCGGCTAGGGCAATGCTTCCATAGATCGCGGCTAGTTTAAAAAACACTATTATTAATGAAAGTAATACAAGTACATCCTATTGAAAATAAAAGGCGTTACAAAAAGCATCACAACAATCGCAGAAGTCTTAAGTGATTTAATCTTATCTTCTTTTGATAATAAGTAAGATTTCCTCTTGAGATGCACAGTAATTACTAAGGTTAGTAAAATAGGTATGGTCATTTTCCTCGCCAAGGATAAGTCCAAATCAGGAAATGTTTTAACCAACTTGATCAGAAAAGAAGACCATATGGCAACTAACACTACAGACAAGACCTCTGGTTTTAATTTTTCAATTCTAAAGTTCATAAAGAATTTAATACCAACCTAATTCATAAAAAATATCAGCACTGATGTGCAACACACTACCAGCTACCGAAAGACCTGTTTCGATAACAGGACCAAAAATAGGAATATCAGAAGCCCATCCTAAATATTGTTCACTTTCGGACATGTATATTGCACATTCCTTAGCTTCTTGATAATTTCTCTCTAACAAACCATGCTTATATGAACCTGGTAGGTAAGGATTTTGTGGGGCGCTATTTTCAGTCTCTCTAGTCTCTCCCGAGGATGTAGATCTAGTATTTTGATTGTCCTCGACTTCGGTTACAACCACCTCTTCTACAGGCGGAGTAAAATCATAGAAGTTGGGATTTGTGTCTCGCTGATATTCTTCTGAATTGGTTACACCGTCACCATCGGGATCTCCAGATGCATCACCCGCATCGTCAGGATTAAGACCATAGGCGACTTCCCAAACATCGGTCATGCCGTCGCCATCTCGGTCGTAAGTTTCGGTAACATTGGCATCCAGATCGGTGCCATTTTCATAGCTTTCGGTGTTGGTGACACCGTCTCCATCAAGGTCGCCATTCACGTCATCGTTGGCATCGTAAATGTTCAGGCCATGATACTGCTCGATCCGATCTGGAACGCCACCACCATCAGTGTCCGTGAGGTCCACCATGTGCCAGTCTGTGTATTGGCTACTTAGACTGTTCGGATTGTTGGGGGCCGTGTTAAAGATGTTCGTCTCTTCACCATCAGTCAGGCCATCACCATCCGTATCCACCGTTGTTGGATCGGTGCTTTCGGAGGTCTCTGTCGAATCAGAGACGCCGTCGGAGTCTGAATCAGGTTCCGAGACAGGGTAGTAGTAGTCATCGTAATCACTACGCCCATTACTGTCTGAATCGGCGCTGTAAGGATCAGTGTTTGAGCTGTTAGTCTCAAACTCATCACTGAGCCCATCACCATCCGTATCTGGAGAAAAGGCTTCTTCCGTAGCGGTGGCCCCATCAGGCTCAGGTGGCGGGTTGGCGGTGTAGAAATCCGTCAAGTCACTCTGACCATTGCCGTCGGTATCCCAATTGAGCGGATTGGTGCTCGTGGTGGCGACTTCATCGCCATCATTAATGCCATCGTAGTCGGTATCGTAAAGAACAGGATCAGTCCCGAGCCATGATTCATACCAAGCAGGCAATCCATCAAGGTCGTGATCGCTCCAATCGGCTCCTGACTCAGGCTCAGGTTCCTCCGACTGCCAGATCGGCTGATTGCTGGCTGAATCCGGCACATACTGCGCCAGAGTAGTCTGACTTCCGATGAAGGAAGCGAAGGCTGCAACTTGCAGCGTGTGCCCTAACTTGAACCATCTTTTGCTGAATTGACGCAGTGTCATGGCTGCTAATTTCTGGTTGTTTGTTGATGCTATTTTGTCGGCATTATTTCCGGCAGTAGCAGGTCATAGCCATGAAGGTCGGGCTAATCTTTTTTTATTCATATTTATTTGATTATTAAATAACTAAAGACTTATCCTTTTGGTAATCCCCCCCCGAGGCGACGAGCTTGTACAGGGCCAGGATGCTGCTGTTCTCCGTCGCCTTGGGAGCTTCGACAGGAGTGGAATCAGTCTTGATGCCCATCACCTTTTTTTTCAGCGCTGCGGACTCCTCAAAAAGCTGGCTCGTGTTGTCATAACTCTTGCTCATCTTCAGACCATCAAGGCCAGACTTTTAGCTTGGCTCTTAAGAACTAATTTACCCTCAAATTTCAGGATCTCTCAGAAGATGAACAGGTTCTCTTAAGCGAGCTTCGTCTTTTAAAGAAAACAACCAGGAATGTGAATGAGATGAAAATTAGGTTCCGGTAGCTGTAATCTTCTCGGAGATGGTTTCGAAACCAGTCAAAGATTAGCAGCAAAACCACCGTGAATGACAAAATGGTTACCAGATTAACTAGCCAAATGGGTGTTGTTGAAGTGTTTCTCATAACATTAGGGGATTGTTTCAACAATGACACCAACTCCAGTCGCTATAACACCAATAGCTGCCAAAACATATCCTGCGTATTGAATTGGCGGAATCGGCACTAAAATCAACAACCCACCTAAACCAGCACAACCCGAACCAAAATCGGTTAGAAAATTCGGATTCTCTTCCTTGACCTCTGGTTCTTCGGTTATCTGTTCTTGCACAACCTCTGGTTCTTCAGCAGGCTCTTCGTAGGTAATTTCTTCCGGTTCCTCGTTGGCGATGGTTTCTTCCTCCACTTCTTCAGGGGCAGAATAATCTGACACATGAGGATCAGTGCCACGTTGGAACTCTACGACGTTACTCGCTTCATCACCATCAGGGTCAGCTGAGGCATCGCTAGCAGCATCGGGATTGAGGCCATTAGCCACTTCCCAGACATCGGTCATGCCATCGCCATCTCGGTCGTAAGTTTCGGTGACGTTGGCATCGAGATCGGTGCCGTTTTCATAGCTTTCGGTGTTGGTGACACCGTCGCCATCAAGGTCGCCATTCACGTCATCGTTGGCGTCGTAAATGTTCAGGCCGTGATACTGCTCGATCCGATCTGGAACGCCACCACCATCGGTGTCTGTGAGGTCCACCATGTGCCAGTCTGTGTACTGATTGCTGAGACTGTTCGGATTGTTGGGATCGGTATTGAAGATGTTCGTCTCTTCACCATCGGTTAGACTATCTCCATCTGTATCCACCGTTGTTGGATCGGTGCCTTCGGTGGTCTCTGTCGAATCAGAGACGCCGTCAGTGTCTGAATCAGGCTCTGACACGGGGTAGTAATAGTCGTCGTAATCACTGCGCCCGTTTGAGTCTGAATCAGCGTTGTTTGGATCAGTGTGCGAGGTGTTGGACTCAAATTCATCAGGGAGCCCATCTGCATCGGTATCAGGTGCCAAAGGATCTTCCGTAGAGGTGGCATCTTCAGGCTCAGGCGGCGGGTTGGCGGTGTAGAAATCCGTCAAATCACTCTGACCATTGCCATCGGTATCCCAATTGAGCGGATTGGTGCCCGTGGTGGCGACTTCATCGCCATCATTAATGCCGTCGTAGTCGGTATCGTAAAGAACAGGATCAGTCCCGAGCCATGATTCATACCAAGCAGGCAGGCCATCAAGGTCGTGATCACTCCAATCAGCTCCAGATTCTGGCTCTGGATCGGAGGACTGCCACACAGGCTGATTACTAGTATCCGGCACGTATTGTGCCAAGGTTGTCTGACTTCCAATGAAGGAAGCGAAGGCTGCAACTTGCAGCGTGTGCCCTAACTTGAACCATCTTTTGCTGAATTGACGCAGTGTCATGTCTGCTATTTTGGTTGTTTGTTGATGCTATTTTTGTCGGCATTATTTCCGGCAGCCACCGTTCATAACAATTAGGGGAGTAGATAATCTTTTTTTATTCATATATATATGATTATCAAATAACTAAATGGCTTAACCTTAACGCCAAAGACCAGAGCCCTTGGTAAATTAGTGCATCCAAAACACCACCGACGAGAAAGGACTAACGAAGTGAACCTAGGCATCATCTTCAGTGATGCCCAACTTATCACCTGCGGAAGCGGCGAGTTTCCATTGAGGGAGAAACAGGGACGATTCTGCCTCTGCTTGCCGAGTGAGCGTGGTGACGTTATGCGAGGGCATGAGTTCCTATCTTCTGCGGCGACGACAACAGCCAGCCTCAAAACATTTCAACCGCTGGCAATGGGTTTTGGTCGCTCTGGTTGCTGTCGTTATTCATATCTGGAGTGACGTAGAACCTGACCAGCCGACGAGTTCACCGGCGGTGACCAAGGTGTTCGAGGTCATTCTCGATGCCCGTTGGCAATCTCATCGGGACAATGATGGAGACAGTTTTCATCTCGTGCATTCAAACGGCAAAATGAATGAGTTTCGGCTCTATTTTGCCGACTGCCCGGAGAAGCGCCGGCATGATTTTAACCAGGATCGACTGCTGGAGCAGGGACGGTATTTTGGCGGGCTCAGTGAGGCCCAGATGACGGGCATCGGCCAGCAGGCGCAGGCTTTGACGCAGCATCTGCTGACTACGCAGCCCTTCACGCTCTACACCAAATGGCAGCGCGTTTACAACAGCAGTCGGCATTACGCCTTCGTGGTTTTTGCCGACGGTGAAGATCTCTCGGCAAAACTGGTGCGAGCTGGGCTGGCTCGCATCCATACCAACGGCACGACTTTACCGGACAGGCGAACCACGGCGCAATACCAAGCCGCCCTCCGTCAGATGGAAACAGCGGCCCGCTCTGAGAATCGCGGAGCCTGGGCTTTGCGCCCCTGACGTTAAGGCAACAGTACCACTTCCGTGCTCACCATCGCATCCCGTTCATCCCAAATGGTGAAGAACCAGGAGTTCGCTTCAGCAGGTGGTTTGGGGGAGGTGATGACATTGCCTTGGATTGTGGCAGGCACGCTCGTCCACTTTCGCTTCGAGCGCAGGCCGGTGTCGGTGGTGTAGTTGAGCTTGGCGGTCTTCAGGGCAGTGCGGCTCTGGCAGGTCACGCTGGCTTTTTCACCCGCGATCACGGGTTTTGCCGGCACTGGCAGCGCAGCTCCGGCACGGCATTTGGAGTCGATGAAGTGCCCGATCTCCGCAGGTGCCCAGCCGGGCGGATGCCCATGCGGCATGTTTACCTGGATGCGTATCTGTTTCTCCCCGGACACGACGTTGTAGCTCTTCATGTAGCTATCGAGCACGTAGTGAACATCGTTGGTGCCGTTGACAAAAAAGATCGGCACCCGGCAGCGTGGCAGCAGACTGCCGGGGTCGTATTCACGCACCCACTGCATCTTGCGATCACCGAGCTTGTCGATGCTGGGTTTCTGCACGGACTCGCCTTCATGCAGAAAGCCGCAGCCATAGACAGGGACAGCCGCTTTGAAGCGATCATCCAAAGAAGCCACAAGGCAGGTCGTGTAGCCGCCCCAGCTGATGCCCGTCACAGCTGTGTGCTCGGCATCGACCTCTGGAAAACTGCGCAGCAGCGTGTGAGCGCGCATGACACTGGCGGCGGCATGAAACGGCCAGTCATCACTCGTGTCACCGCCGATGCTGTCGAACTTTTCAGTATGGCCATGCCCCAGACCACCTTTCGGCAGACGAGTACGTTCACCACGATGCCCATTGCCGATAGCGGCTCCTTTAGCATCAAACTCCGCCGCAGGAGGACGCGAGCCGTTCAGATCCATGGCAATGGCGGCGTAGCCACGCTTGGCCCAGAGATAAACCCAGTCCGCAAAAGCGGTACCGCCGCCGCCATGGATGAGCACCACGCCAGGAAATTTCGTCCCCGGTTTAGCATCGCCCAAGGTGATGGGAGAAGCATAAAAGGCGAAGACTTCGGTATCCTTTCCCAGCCATTTTTCACCGGCATAGGTCAGCGAATGAATGGGCTGATCCTGTCGCAGCCAGGTCATGGCAGGCACTTGTGACTTGAGGGCATCGAGATCCCACGACCCCACTTTTTCAGCGGCCAGCGGAGCACCCAGAGTGAGAAAGGCGAGAACAGGGAGTAATTTCATGCGCTTGCCTTCAACTCTATGGCGGGCTGAATTCGTACAGACTTTCTCGCTCAATCCCTGACGTGACAGATCACCCAGGCCTGCCACTTTACCTCCATGCTTCTGAAAAAAATGCGCCCCCTGCTGATCCGCCTCTGGCGGCTAGGACTGCTTGTGGTCGCGGTGCTGGTGATTCGAGAAACGGTGCAAAATCGCGAGCACGCCGAGGCCGTGGCGGCTTTGCGTCCTGAGCGACTGCGCGACTTTTTCCCCGAAGTCGCGAGCCTGGGGGAAGTGAATCCCGGCAACGGCTGGCGTGAAGTTTTGGACAAAGACGCGCAGAAGCTGGGCTTCGTCTGCACCACAGCGCCTGAATCCAACCGCATCATTGGTTACTCCGGCCCGTCCAACTGTCTGCTCGCCTTCAATCCACGCGGCGAGGTCATCGGCGTGCGGCTGCTCAAAAGTCACGACACCTCAGATCACGTGGCCGAGGTGGTGATGGATCGGAAGTTTTTCACCCAGTTTAAAAACCTGAAGCC
>CANHTV010000027.1 GCA_947463285.1 Verrucomicrobiaceae bacterium
ACCTGGCGTTCTTCGGACGGAGTCGGATAGACCACACGCACTTTCAGCAGGAAGCGGTCAAGCTGGGCCTCAGGCAGCGTGTAGGTCCCTTCTTGATCAATGGGGTTTTGCGTGGCGAGCACCATGAAAGGATCAGGCAACTTATAGCTGGTGTCACCGATGGTCACTTGGCGCTCCTGCATGGCCTCAAGCAGGGCACTCTGTACCTTGGCCGGAGCGCGGTTGATTTCATCAGCGAGCACAAGATTGGCAAAAATCGGCCCCAGACGCGGCGTAAAGTTCCCCTCCTTGGGATGATAAACCATGGTGCCCACAACGTCAGCGGGCAGCAGATCGGGTGTGAACTGGATGCGCTTGAAATCAGCGTGCAGAGCGCTGGAGAGAGTGCGCACGGCCAGTGTTTTGGCCAGTCCGGGAACGCCTTCAAGCAGAACGTGACCATTCGTCAAAAGGGCCACAAGCAGGCGGTCCACAAGCTCAGTTTGGCCGACGAGCACCCGGGCGATCTCGGTGCGCAGCGGCTGTACCCAGGCGGCAGATTGAGCGATAGTTTCCTTGTCGGGGATGTTGGGGGTAGAGGCGGCTGGTTCAGACATGCGGTTGGTACGGTCAATGGGGCGTGTGTGAGAGTCAAGAAGGGACCCACATGTTCAAAACGCCGCCGCTCCGTTTTCTACGACAGGTTTCTTGAGAAAACCTGCTCAAGATGCCTCTCAATCTCAAATCAATGCCCTTTTTTCTTCATCGAACTGAGCGAGGCAACTCCTGCAGTAGGTGAACTCCGCTTGGAAAAACCCGCTTCGAAGCTGCCCATGCCGCTGCTGCGACCACTGCCACTGGATCCACCGCTTGCACGCGGTGCTGAACTGCGTGGGGAAGGGGAAGTGCGAATGCTACGGATGGATCCCGAAGAGCTGGAGCCTGAGGAGCGCATCGAAGGTCGGGAGAAGGAACTGCTACTGCCGCCGAAACCACTGCTGTGTGATGAAGAAGAGGCTCTCAGCATAGATGCCCCAAAGCTGCGGCTGCCGCTGTCGGAAGCTGAAAAACCACGGCTGCTGGGCCCCCAGCCTGAGCTTCCACGGCTGTAGCCGTAGTGACGAGGCGCTTCGCAGTGATCATGGTAGCGGCCGCCTCCAAAGAATCCGAAGCTGGTGCTCACCGGGCTGTAGTAAGGCCGACTGTAGGTGGTGTAGCCAGGATTGTAGTAATAATCGTCATTGCAGTAGGCCACACTGCTGAAGGCAGGAACTGGGGAGTAATAAGTCGCGGCAGGTGCCACAGGATAGCCTCCTGCTATGGGGCCGCCGATTGGGTCATAAACGACGCAGGAAGAAAGTGACAGGCCGCAGAGTGAGGCAAGACCAACAAGACGCAGAGTGTTTTTCATAGGGATATGGCTTTCAGACGACTAGCCGGGCAGTGTATTCAGAAATAAATTCAGAAACCTTTAAAAAAATTTTTCGCCGTTTTGCTGGTGACACGCGCCAGTTCTTCGATGCTCTGACCTCGCATGACCGCCACGGCTCGGGCTGTGTCGGCGACAAAGGCGGGCTCACAACGCTTCCCTCGGTGTGGCACCGGTGTGAGATAAGGAGCATCAGTTTCCAACATGAAGGCACCGTCTGGCACCGTTCGTGCCGTTTCACCAGCGGGACCAGGATTTTTAAAAGTCACGATGCCCGTGAAGGAGATCAAATGCCCCGCAGCCAGCAGTGGTTGGGCCTGTTCCATCGTGCCGGTGAAGCAGTGAAACACCGCGCGCAGCCTGCCAGTGTAGGGCTGCAAAAGAGTCGTCAAATCCTCCCAGCTTTCCCGATTGTGCAAAATCACATTTAGACCCAGTTCAACGGCTAGATCCAATTGTGCAATCAAGCATCTTGCCTGATGAGCTTTCCAACTTGGAAGATCAAAGCCCTCAGGCGGAGCATGAAAATAATCCAGCCCGATCTCGCCTATCGCTGCCACACGCTCATGCCGTGCCAGTTCCCTCAGTTCATTGATCCACTCTGTGCCGATAACGCTGTCCACATCACAGGGGTGGATGCCCACAGCCACGCGCACATCAGGTTCTGATTCGGCGATTTTGAGAAGTTTGTGGGCATTTTCCAGATCTGTAGCCGGGGCCAGCATCTGGCTGACACCTGCCGCACGGGCACGCGTCAAAACTTCCTGAAGATCTCCATCAAACTGTCGGCTGCCGAGATGCGTGTGAGTATCAAAAAACATGGTCCCAGATCAACCACCGCTCGGGCCATGGAACAAGTCACAATCAAGCTTTTGCGGCTGCTCTCACTTTTTTCAGCTAAAGGCAGCGAGAATTGAGCTCTGGATCGCCTCTGGGGTTTGATCTAGGGAGACGGAGATGAGGTCAGGAGTCTCTTCCAGGATGGCAAACTGGCTGTCCAGCAGTGTCGGCGGCATGTAGTGATCCTTGCGAGCGGACATACGGGCATGGATGACCTCACGCGTGCCTTTGAGATGAATGAAAGCGATCTCAGAAGGCTCATCTGAGCTGCTCAGTCGGTCGCGATAAGAGGCCTTCAGGGCGGAGCAGGCCAGCACATGGAGGGGTGTCTGCCCTCGCTTTTCCTCGATGCGGGCACGGAGGCTCGCATACCAGGGCCAGCGATCCTCATCCGTGAGAGGAATGCCGGCACGCATTTTGTCTTTGTTCGCAGATGAGTGAAAGTCGTCTGCATCATCAAAATGGCCACCGAACCGCTCGGCGAGCCTGCTGCCGATCAGAGATTTTCCACAGCCGCAGACGCCCATGATGATGAGCGTGCGGGGGAGGCGGTGCAGCGGCGTTTCAGACATGGATCAGGCTGCGATGTAGTCGGCAAAGGCACCGATGATCACAGTGACGGAAAGCGCTCCGGCATCAGGAAAGCCGATGCAGCCTTCGCCCAGAGTCTTGGCGCGACCAAATTTGGCGATCATGGTCTTACTGGCTTCCAGGCCTTCGAGGGCTGCGGCGTGGACAGCCACGATTGATTCTGAAAGAGGCTGAGCCGTGACGGTGGAGGCTTTGTCCGCTGCTGGCTGCATGGCATCCACCACTGTTTTGTCACCCACCGCCGCGCCACCACGTTGCTTCACACCATCCACACCTGCCTGGAGAAAGCTGGCCAAGCCTGCGCTGTCAAAACTTTCAGTGCCCGCGAGGGCTTTACCGCCGTTGCGGAAAAAGGTGCCGAAGATGGCCCCTGAGGCACCACCCATGCTGCTCATCATGGCCATGCCTACGGAGGAGAATGCTTTTTCGATAGACTCGACGTCTCCCGCTTCCAACTTTTCCTTGGCGGCTGTCATGCCGCGCTGCATGCCTAGGCCGTGGTCGCCGTCGCCCAGATTGCGGTCGGCTTCTGAGAGGGCGGGTTCGGCGGCGATGATTCGGTCGCAGGCGAGCAGGAGCATGGCTTTGACTTCGTCTTTGGAGAGGCTGTTTTTTGGCATGGCGGGCGGACGTTGGATGGTTGCGGGCGGGCGTCAATGGGGAATGTTCGGTGAAATGTGGGCGGCCCGTTGAAGGCGGGGAGTCAGATGGGGCTGTAAGAATGCGATTTTCCGGCTTTATTAGTGCCTGCTCCATGAATGCCGCCTTTCGTCTCCAAGATTCCCTGAACCGCCGTTTGTTCCTCCGCAACAGTGCGGCGGCTCTGGGGTCCACTGCGCTCGGATCTTTGATGGCTGGGGCCTCAACCGCGAGCCTGCACCACGCACCCAAGGCCAAGCGCGTGATTTATCTTTTCCAGTCCGGGGCTCCCTCTCAGATGGATCTCTTTGATCCCAAGCCGCAGATGCAGAAAGAGCGTGGAAAGGACCTGCCTGAATCCATCCGCAAAGGGCAGAGGCTAACGACGATGACCTCGGGCCAGAAATCTTTTCCTGTGGCTCCTTCGATCTTTAACTTCGCTCAGCATGGCAAAGGCGGGCTCTGGCTCAGCGATCTCTGGAAACATCTGCCCACCGTCGCGGATGAACTCTGCGTGGTGCGTTCCATGTTTACGGAGGCGATCAATCACGACCCCGCAATCACCTTTTGCCAGACCGGTAGCCAGCTTGCCGGGCGTCCCAGTATCGGCTCATGGCTGAGCTACGGGCTCGGGAGTATGAATGCGGACCTGCCAGCCTATGTCGTGATGACGTCCTTCGGCACAGGTCGGCCTGCTGATCAGCCTCTGTATGATCGACTCTGGAGCAGTGGTTTCCTGCCCACTCAGCATCAGGGGGTAAAATTTCGCAACAAAGGCGACCCTGTGCTCTACCTCTCCAATCCCGGCGGCGTCACCCGTGAGATCCGGCGTGGCATGCTGGATGAACTGGCTGTGCTGAATCAGCGTGACCACGCAGCCTATGGTGACCCCGAGACACTGACGCGCATCGCCCAGTATGAGATGGCCTTTCGGATGCAGACCAGCGTGCCTGATCTGGTGGACATCTCCAAAGAGCCCAAGTCCGTGCTGGACATGTATGGGCCCGATGTGCTTAAGCCCGGCACCTATGCAGCGAATTGCCTGCTGGCAAGGCGTCTGGCGGAGAGAGACGTGCGCTGTATTCAGCTCTTTCACATGGGCTGGGATCATCACGGCGGCCTGCCCAAAGCCATCCAGGGCCAGATCAATGATACCGATCAGGCTACGACGGGCCTGATCAAAGACCTCAAACAGCGAGGCTTGCTGGATGACACACTCATTGTTTGGGGCGGCGAATTTGGCCGCACCATCTACTCCCAAGGTGCCTTGACCGAGACCAACTACGGTCGCGATCACCACCCTCGCTGCTTCTCCATGTTCATGGCAGGAGCCGGGGTCAAGAAAGCCACCACTTATGGTGAGACCGACGACTTCAGCTACAACATCGTCAAAGACCCCGTGCATGTGCATGACCTGAACGCGACCATCATGCATCTCCTCGGTGTGGATCACGAGCGCCTCACGCATCGTTTCCAAGGCCGTGACTATCGTCTCACGGACATTCATGGAAAAGTGGTTAAGGGCCTACTCGCCATATAGCTGTGATGTGGCATGAATCGTTTTTGATGAGGAGAGGGAATTTTCTGGCGTCTGGCTTCTTCACTGCCCATGATCAGGGCCTCATGAAACGGACTACCATTACTGCTTTGTTGTCTCTTTGCTTCCTCGTCGGTGCTCGTGCTGATCAGATCTTGCTTGTCGCTGGCGGTCAGACGGATGCGGTGGACATTGCGGCCACGGACGCTGTGCTGAAGGAACCATTTGGCGCTGAGTTTGATGCGGGTGGTCATCTCTGGATTGTGGAGATGGTGTCAGGCAATCGTCTGCTCCAGGTGGATGGTGGCGGGCAGTTGACGCATTTCGCAGGTGATTTACAACCAGGCTACAGCGGCGATGGTGGCCCAGCTCTGCGGGCGCAGTTTAACGGTCCGCATAACTTTGCGATCCTTCCAGATGGTAACATCCTCATCGGGGATACTTGGAATGGTCGCATCCGTAAGGTGGATGTGAAAGCCCGCACGGTGACGACCCTCCAAGGCTGGAATGCACCAAAGGGCAAGGAACGTGGCAATGGCCCTTACTGCATCACGCTGAGCCCTGATAAAACCAAGCTGCATATCTCGGACCTCAGTCAGGTGCATGAGCTGGATCTTGCGGCGGGCAAGTCCCGTGTGGTGGCTGGTAATGGCAAAAAGGGCATCCCTGTCGATGGCGAAAAAGCCGTGGATCAGCCGCTCGTCGATCCGCGTGCGGCGGCTGCGGATAAGCTGGGCAATCTCTACATCCTGGAGCGCGGCGGCAATGCCCTGCGCGTCGTCGATCCTGAAGGGCGCATCAAAACCGTGGTGAATGCCAGCGGTCAAAAAGGCGGGGAAGGGGATGGCGGGCTTGCTTTGGCTGCCACGATGAATGGTCCTAAGCATCTCTGTGTCGATCAAGATGGTTCGGTGATCATTGCGGATGCGGAGAGTCATCTGGTGCGTCGATACATCCCGGCCACGGGTAAAATCGAGCGCATTGCAGGTACTGGGAAAAAAGGCAGCGCAGGCTTGGGTGGAGATCCTCGGCAATGTCAGCTCTCACGGCCTCATGGCGTCACTATTCATCCAGCGACAGGTGAGCTTTTCATCACTGACAGCTACAACAACCGTATCCTCAAAATTCAGAAGCAGTAGGCATCAATAGCAATGTTTTCCAAGCTCCGCGCCTCAGCCACTGCTGCCCATGTGATGCCACTGCTGGTCTTCACGCTGCTGCTGAGCGTGCCTGGGTTTTTCCGCATCGAAAATCCCGAGTTGCCCTGGTATCAGCAGGCACCTGAGCATTGGTTGTATCCCTTGCAGACGCTACTCTGTGCAGGCCTGCTCTTCGTGTTTCGTCGGCAATATCATTTCGGTCCATGGCGTGGTCTTGGGCTGGCCTGCGGCTTTGCCGTTTTGGGCATTGCGGTCTGGATCGCTCCGGCCTGGCTTTATACCAAACTAGCCTATGGTGATGACGTGCCGGCCTGGTGGGCCTGGCTTGGAATGGTGGAGAGGAAAGAGGGCTTTGATCCCACACTGCTCGCCGCTTGGCCTGCCTGGGAGACGGCCGCCATCGTCATGCGTTTTGCGCGAATGATCCTGGTGGTGCCGCTGCTGGAGGAGTTGTTCTGGCGTGGCTTCCTCATGCGTTATGTCCACGCTCCCGATGGGGACTGGCAGCGTGTGCCGTTCGGTACACACTCATGGCTTGGCTTTGCCATCGTCACGGTCATGGTCATGCTGGCACATGCACCGCAGGACTACCTCGCCGCTCTGGTTTGGGGGGCGTTCATGTATGTCCTGGCCGTTCGTTCTCGCAGCCTCGGGGCCTGTATCATCATGCATGCTTTGGGTAATTTCCTGTTAGGCCTGTATGCTCTACGCACCCAGCAATGGGGCTTTTGGTGAAATGTGTGCCAAATCGCGGTTGCATGGCGTCGCGAGGACTTCATAATCGGTCCCTCCCGAATGTCTTCCTTCGTCAATGTTGCTGTCCTGGGTGCCAGTGGTTATTCTGGCATCGAACTCCTGCGTCTTCTACTCAGGCATCCTCATGCAAAGCTGGTGGCCGTAACGTCGCGCACGCTTGCCGGTAAAACCCTGTCCGCTGAGTTTCCACGTTTCCGTGGCGTGGGTGTGGCGGATACGCTGGCCTTTACCAACCCGGATGTCGCAACTCTTAAAGCCACCGGTGCAGAGATTGCCTTTCTGGCTTTGCCTCATGGCGTGTCGGTCGAGTATGCCAAGCCGCTCCTCGAAGCTGGTCTGAAGGTCATCGACCTCAGTGCCGATTTCCGCCTGCGTAGCGCCGCAGTGTATGAGGAATTTTATGCGCACAAACATCCAGCGCCCCAGTTGCTTAGCGAGGCCGTCTATGCGCTGCCTGAAGTGCGTGCGGACGAGATTCAGAAAGCCCGTCTCATTGCCTGCCCGGGCTGTTACCCTACCAGCATCCTGCTGCCTTTGATTCCTCTGCTGAAGGCTGGCCTCATCGCCGAAGATCCCATCGCCGTCTCCAGCATGAGCGGTGCCAGCGGAGCCGGTCGCAATGCCAGCGTGCCACTGCTTTTCTGTGAGGTGCAAAACAGCGTGCGCAGCTACAGCGTGCCCGTGCATCGTCATCTCAGCGAGATCGGCCAGGAACTGGAGATCGCTGCAGGTCGCCCGGTCAGGCTCTCCTTCGTGCCACATCTGGTGCCGACGCATTCAGGCATCTGCACCACCATCTTCGCCACACCGGCTGAGGGCGTCACCGTCGAGCAGATCGGAGCCGCGCTTCAGGCCGCTTATGCCGGACAGCCCTTCATCCGCCTACTGGGTGCCAATCAGTCTCCCGACACCAAAAACGTCGTCGGAACCAACTTTGTGGACATCGGCTGGGCCTACGATGCCCGTGCTGGACGACTCATCTTAATGAGCACGGAAGATAATATTGGCAAAGGAGCCTCCAGCCAAGCCGTTCAAAACATGAATCTGATCTGCGGTTATGAACTCACCGCAGGCCTTTCTTACCTCTGATGAAAAACGCTGACCTAGATCCCTTTAGCTCCAACCGGGTGGCCTTCACGGTCATCGACGGTGGTGTCACTGCTCCTCGTGGTTTCCGTGCCGCAGCCATATCTTGCGGCATCAAAAACCCTGAAGCTACACGGCTTGATCTGACCCTGATCTCCTCAGACGTACCCACGGTCACCGATGCGGTTTTCACCACCAACAAGGTGCGTGCCGCCTGCGTGCGTGTCTCGCAGCAGCATATCAAGGACAGCGACACCCGCGCCATCATCGCCAACAGCGGCAACGCCAATGCCTGCACCGGTCCACAGGGGATCCAGGATGCCAAAGCCATGTGCAAAGCCACCGCTGAATCTCTCGGCGTGCGCATGCGTCAGGTCCTCGTCTGCTCCACCGGTATTATCGGCATGAACATGCCCATCCAGCGCATCACCCCGCGCATCGGTGAGTTGGTGGAGAAGCTCTCCCCTGAGGGCAGCGATGACGCCTCCCGCGCCATCATGACCAGCGATACCAAGCCAAAAACTTATGCCATCGAAGTCCCGCTGGATGGTGGTCGCAGCTTCCGCATTGGCGGTATCGCCAAAGGCGCAGGCATGATCTGCCCCAACATGGCCACCATGCTTTCCTTCATCACCACGGATGCCAAGGTCTCCAAGGATGAACTCAAGCGCGCCATGCGTTTCGCCGTCGATCAATCCTTCAATCGCATCACCATTGATGGCGATACCAGCACGAACGACACCGTCATTGTCATGACCAACGGTCAGGCGGACGCACCTGCCATCAAGAAAGGCTCACCTGAGGCCGAGATCTTCCGCTGTGCCCTGCAAAAAGTCATGATGGAACTGGCCAAAATGATTGTCGGCGATGGCGAACGCGTGACCAAATTTGTTGAGATCCGCGTCCGCAACGCCCGCACCCAAGCTGACGCCAAAAAGGCCGCCGAAGCCGTGGCCAAGTCCCTGCTCGTCAAATGCTCCTTCAACGGCAGCGACCCCAACTGGGGCCGCATCATCCATGCCGTCGGTTACTCTGGTGCCCGCATTCGTGAGGAGCTCATCGACATCTACTTTGGCGGCATCCTTGCCTGCAAAGGAGGTCTGACATCTCCCACACCCGTGGCCGAGTTGGAAAAGGTCGTCAAAGAGCCACGCTTCTCCGTCACCATTGACCTGAACAGCGGCAGCGCCAACCACATCGTCTATACCACCGACCTCTCCGAAGCCTACGTGGACTTCAACAGCAGCGAATACTCCGCCGCCATCCACGCCAAGCGCCAGAAAGGCTTGGTGTAAGGGGCTGGCGTCAATCTTCTCCAATCCTGGAAGGAATCGCATTGCGGTTCCGGCTCAGAGCCGGTCGTTTCTAGATCATGTATCCAGAGATGTACCCACTCTTGATGACAGAAGTTCGTTAAGTTTAGTCTTCGGTCGCTCATTTCAGCTCCGCAAAGCCACAGAAGACGTGGGAGTCTGCGGGTGGGCGCAGTGGTAGCGGGTCGATGTTATCGAGGTGCTCATGGCAGGCAGCCCAGAATTCTTCCTCGTTGGTGACGCGGCGGATGCGGTGCTCTAGCGCGCCTTCCGCGATGCCTGTGGTGATGAAGACCATGTAACGCTTCATTTTCTGCACGTGCAGGCGGCCTTCAAATCGGGGGTGAAAGGCGGCGGTGACATCATAGAGTGCGTGGATGTAGTCCAGCATGTCGCGCTTGGTAAAGGTGCGTGTCTCTCCGCCCTCCCAATGGGCACGGAGCTGCTCAAAGAGCCATGGATGGCGGATGGCGCCGCGCCCGAGCATGAGCCCGGCTGCCTGGGTGTGCTTGAGGTAGGCCAGACCGGTGGGGACATCGACGACGTTGCCATTGGCAATGACGGGGCAGGGCATGGCCTGCACAGCGGTGGCGACGCACTCGGGATGCACGGGGGTTTTGTAGGCATCCCGGACGGTGCGTCCGTGGATGGTGAGCATTTGCAGGTCATGCTTCAGAAAGACCTCTAGCAGTCTGGGGAACTCGGATTTGTCTGCAAAGCCGACGCGGCATTTGACGGTGAAGCGGCCCTGGATGTTTTGCCGCAGGGCGCTGAGGATGGTGTCCACTCGCTCTGGCTGGCGCAGCAGGCCGCCGCCTGCATCTTTGCGACAGACGACGGGAGCAGGGCAGCCGAGGTTGAGATCGATGCCCGCAATGGGGTGCGTCTCGAGCTGCTTGGCGATGCGAATGAGGGCCGGAATGTCTTGGCCGATCATCTGGGCCAGCACGGGTTTGCCAGTGTCGTTTTCCGTGATGGATTTGAGGATGGTGGCGTCCAGCTTAGAGTCCTGCGTGACGCGGATGAACTCGGTGACATACAAATCTGGCCCGCCGTATCTCGCCATGAGGCGCATGAAGGGGAGGTCAGTCACGTCCTGCATGGGGGCTAGGACGAGGGCTGGGCGGTGAGTGGGCAAAAGATCGCGCATGAGGTAAGCGCTTTATTCTTCAGCTGACTCCTCGCCGTGGCCTTCTTCAGCCATTTTGTGAATGATACCACTGAGATATTCGATGTAGCCATGAACGTCGAGGTGGTCTGCCTCGGGCTGCCCTTTGACGGCGTAGAGCCAGCCGACCTCGTAGGGATCTGAGCGCACGACGCAGGCGTCTTGTTTGAGGTAGGGATTTCCCTCCACGAAGCTACCATTCATGACGCAATAGACATCGGAGGCTGCTTTGAAGCCTTCCACCCAGCCGATGTTTTGGCCGGGCTCGACGGCTTCGCCGAGCTGTTTTTTCCACTCGCAGTCCACCAACTCTCCGAGCATTCGGGTGGCGAATTTGGTGAAACCGACTCGCCAGATGCCTTCTTGTCCCTCGGCGGGTGCCATCCAGTAATGGGATCGCGAGTAGCTGTAGCTTTCAGGAAAACGGGCTGAAAAACGGGCGTGCTTGAAGCGGACGGTCGGGAGCGACATGGGGTAGGGGAAAGCGGTGCTGTTTGGACGTTACTTGGTGGCGTCTAGGCAGACGACGTGACCAGGGGTGTTGCGGGCAAAGAGCTGTCCATTGGCCAGCACGGGGGCGCTCCAGCAGCGTCCGCTGAGGATCTGGGCGCGGCTGATTTCATCAAACTTTTCGGCGCTGGCTTTGGCGATGACGAGCTCGCCTTTCTCCGTGAGGATGATGAGGCGACCATCTGCGGCCATGAGGGAGCCAAAGCCGATGGATTTCTCAGACCAGAGTTCTTTGCCGTCGGCGAGGCTGACGCACTTCAGGGAACAGCGGCTGTTTTGGTCGCCATCAATGCCATACAGATGCTCACCAATGAGGATGCTGGAGTTGAACTGGTTTTTGAGGACTTTGTTTTCCCAGACTTTCTCGGGCTGGCTGGCGGTGAGCTTCAGCAGAGTGCAGCCTTTGTTGTAGCCACTGGAGATGAACAGCTGGTCGCCGCTGAGGATGGGATCAGCTGCATTGACGCCATAGCGGGTGTTCCATTTGTAAGACCAAGCTGGGGTGCCGTTCGTCACATCCACGGCCACATAGCTGTCGCCTGAGCCAATGATGGCCAGCTTTTTGCCATCACGGGTGATGGGGTAAGGCGTGGAGTAGCCTGCGCTGTCGGTTTCACTTTTCCAGACAATCTTGCCCGTGGTCTTTTCCACAGCCATTCCAGCTTTCCCCACATTCAGGATCAGCAGATCTCCCTGCACGAGAGGCGCGCTTGCAAAGCCCCAGTCCGGGATGTTGGCCTCGGTTTCCTTCTGCACATTCTTTTCCCAGACGACCTTGCCTGTAGCTGCTTCAAAGCAAAACAGATCGCCCCAACGGCTGAGCTGATAGACTTTGTCGCCATCCACGGTGGGCGTGGCGGAGGTCCCGCCTTCGTAATATTTGTCACCAAGGTCAGCCGCGTACTCATGCTTCCAGATCACTTTGCCGGTTTTGGCATCAAGGCAAAAAACGCTGTCTCTGTCATCCGCATGACCCGTGGTGAAGACTCGGCCAGCACCGACAACGAAAGAGGAGAAACCGAGCCCCACCTCTGCCTCCCATAGCACCTTGGGTTCGCCACTGAGCTTCCAGTCCTTTTCAGCCGAGATGCCATCCAGAGTCGGTCCACGCCATACTGGCCAGTCAGCAGCCTGAGATAATGAGGCCACGAGTGCGACCAAGGAAAAGCAGGTGAGGGGAAGCGCAGTTTTCATGAGGGCGGAGAAATACGCGCCAGCCGGGGCCTATCGCAACTAACCATTTCTTCTAATCCTTATAGCTTGTGGGTTCATTAAGGGGGCGGACGTCCTTCCATTTTTAAGCTGATGTATCATCAAAGTCTTCCAATTGATCGAGTTTCAGGCCCGGCTTGCACTCGATGAACGTAGCCTCTACCTACCGACTCCCCCATGCCGAAAAAAGCTGCCGCTAAATCTCCGACTGCTCCCGCCCTCTCCGATGTCATCCAGGTCCGGGGGGCTCGGCAGAACAACCTGCGCGGCTTCGACCTCGACATCCCTTTATACAAGCTCAGCGTCGTCACTGGCCCGAGTGGCAGTGGGAAGTCCTCGCTTGCCTTCGACACGGTCTATGCGGAGGGACAGCGGCGCTATGTGGAGACCTTTTCCCCTTACACGCGGCAGTTTTTCGAGCGGATGGACAAGCCGACGGTGGATGCCATCCACGGTATTCCGCCCGCCATCGCCATTGAGCAGGTGAACAACATCCGCTCCACACGCAGCACCGTCGGCAGCATTACGGAGATCAATGATTACCTGAAGATGCTCTTCCCCCGCCTCGCCGAGGCGACCTGTCCCGAGTGCCATCGCCCTGTGCGCCCGGAGACGGCGGAGAGCATCCAGCGCGAGTTGCTCACCGCCCATGTCGGCACCCAGGCTCTCGTTGGCTTCAACGTGCCCGTGCCGAAAGACACGAAGATCGAGGACTTCTTCCCCTTTCTCCAAGCCCAGGGCTACCTCCGCCTCTGGATCTACGGCGAGCTGATCCGCACCGACGAACCCGCCGCCATGAAAGGCCGCAAGCTCCCATCCATGGTGCTCGTCGTGCAGGACCGGATCACCCTGGAAAAAAAGCACACTGCCCGCCTCAGCGAAGCTATCGAAGCGGCGCTGCGGCTGGGAAAAGGCCAGATCTCCGTGGTGTTTGGTGATCTCAAATCTGAAATCTCGGATCTCAAATCCTTCTCCACCGACTGGCGCTGCGCCGACTGCGACCTGAAGCTCCCCGCGCCCACGCCCGGCCTCTTTTCCTTCAACAATCCCATCGGCGCCTGCCCCACCTGCAAAGGCTTTGGCCGCACGCTCGGCATGGATTTGACCAAAGCGATGCCTGACGAGTCGCTCAGCATCCGTGGCGGACTCGTGAAAGCTTTCTCTGGCAACACCTACCGCGAAAGCCAGGACGACCTCGAACGTGCGGCAAGGCGTAGGAAGATCGATCTCGATACGCCCTTCTGCGATCTGCCCGCCGAGCATCAAAAATGGCTCATCGAAGGCGAGGACAAAGACCCCGAGCGCGCCTGGAGCAATGGCGAGTGGTATGGCGTCAAAGGCTTCTTCAAATGGCTCGAAGCCCGCGCCTACAAGATGCACGTCCGCATTTTCCTCAGCCGCTTCCGCGCCTACACGACCTGCCAGGATTGCGATGGTGGACGCCTGAAAAAGGACTCCTACAACTTCCGCGTCGTCGGCAAAACCATCGCCGACCTCTGGAACCTGCCCGTCACCGACCTTCTGCCACTCGTGCAGAGCCTGCCCGCCACCGACAACGCCACCACGATGCTGCGCGATGAGATCGCCAGCCGCCTGAGCTACCTCGACCGCGCCGGGCTCGGCTACATTCACCTCGATCGCCAAACTCGCACGCTCAGCGGCGGCGAACTCCAGCGCGTGAACCTCACCACCTGCCTCGGCGCGAGCTTGGTGAACACCCTCTTCGTCCTCGACGAACCCAGCATCGGCCTGCATCCGCGCGACATCGGCCGCCTCATCGGCGTCATGGAAGGCCTGCGAGACAAAGGCAACACGCTCCTCGTCGTCGAGCACGAAGAAAGCGTCATGCGTGCCGCCGACAACATCATCGAGATCGGCCCCGGCCGCGGCGACAAAGGCGGCCAACTCGTCTATTCCGGCGAGCTGGATGGCCTGCTTTTCAAAAAAGGTTCCCTCACCGGGGATTACCTCTCGGGAGTGAAGTCGATTCCGATTCCGGCTCAGCGGAGACCCGTCACTCCTGCTTCAGGAAATCATAAAACAAAAATCGTAAATCATAAATGGCTCAGCCTCCGCGGTGCCCGCCAAAACAACCTCAAGAACGTCGATCTCGACATTCCACTCGGCGTCTTCTGCTGCATCACGGGCGTCTCGGGTTCAGGCAAAAGCACGCTGATTCACGAAGTCCTCTACCGGAACCTCCAGCGCCTTCGCGGAGAGGTTTGTGAAGACGAACCGGGGAAGGTGAAGAGCATCAGCGGTGTCGAACAACTCAGCCAGGTCATCATGGTGGATCAGTCGCCGCTGGCTCGCACTCCGCGCAGCACTCCGGCGGTTTACATCGGTGCCTTTGACACCATTCGCCAGATCTTTGCCGACTGCGAAGAAGGTCTGGAGCAGGGAGTCACGGCTGGCTTTTTCTCCTTTAACAGTGGCGATGGACGCTGCGAGCGCTGTTCGGGCACGGGTTATGAAAAGATCGAGATGCAGTTCCTCAGCGATCTCTTCGTCACCTGTCCCGAGTGCGATGGCAAACGCTACCAACCGCACGCCTTGAAGATCCGCCTGAACGGCAAAAACATCCACGACGTGCTCGGACTGACCATCGAGGAGGCAGTGGAGTTCTTTAGCCCGCTCGAAGGCACGCTGAAACGCCGTGCCAAGGTGGTCACGGATCAACTCCGTATTCTCGTCGAAGCCGGACTCGGCTACCTGAAACTCGGTCAGCCGCTCAACACCCTTAGCGGTGGTGAAGCGCAGCGCCTGAAGCTCGTCGGCCATCTCATCGACTCTGCCAAACAGCCGCCGATCAACAGCAAAACCAGCCTTCTGTTGCTCGACGAACCCACCACCGGGCTGCACTTCGATGACATCGCCCTGCTGGTGAAACTGCTCCAGCGCCTCGTCGATGAAGGCAACAGCCTCATCGTCATCGAGCACAATCTCGACGTCATCCAATGCGCCGACTGGGTCATCGACCTCGGTCCCGACGGCGGAGCTGCTGGCGGCCAAATCGTCTCGGTGGGCACGCCGGAGGAGGTTTCGGAGTGTGAGGAGTCGTGGACGGGGAGGTATCTCAAAGAGAAGTTCGCAGTTCGGAATTCGGAGTTTGGAGTTCGTGAGACGGCAGCCACGCGGCGTCTGAAAACTCCGCATTCCGAACTCCACACTTCGAACGCCATCAGCATCCGCGGTGCTCGCGAGCACAACCTCAAAAACATCACCCTCGACATCCCTCGTGATCAATTCGTCGTCGTGACCGGCCTTAGCGGCAGCGGTAAATCGACACTCGCCTTTGACCTCGTCTTTGCCGAAGGCCAGCGGCGCTTCCTCGATTCCATGTCGGTCTATGCACGCACTTTTGTGGAGCAGATGGAGAAGCCTGAAGTCGATCTGATCACTGGCGTGCCACCCACGGTCGCCATCGAGCAGCGCATCTCGCGTGGCGGTGGCAAATCGACCGTCGCCACGGTCACGGAGGTCTGGCATTTCCTGCGGCTCTTGTTCGCAAAGCTAGGCACGCAGTATTGCCCGAAGTGCGATGTCCCCGTGGTCAAACAAAGCGCCACGGCCATCACGCAAACCATCGCCGATCAGGCGAAAAAAGGTCCCGTGCAGTTGCTCGCGCCGCTGATCAAAGCTCGCAAAGGCTTCCACACCGAAGTGGCCGAAAACGCCCGCAAGCAGGGCATCAGCACCTTGCTCGTCGATGGCGAATTTCGCGACACGGCGAACTTCAAACCGCTCGCTCGATTCAAAGAACACAGCATCGACGCCGTCGTCGCCAAAGTTCCGAAAGGCCTCTCCATCCTCGAACTCCGCCCTCTCGTGGACAAGGCGCTCAAGATGGGGAAAGGGAACGTGAAGCTCTTCCTCGCCGACAAAACTTCACAGGTGCTCAGCACCGAAATGAGCTGTCCGAGCTGCGATCTCAGCTTTGAAGAACTTGACCCGCGTCTCTTCTCCTTCAACAGCCCGCATGGCTGGTGTCAGCAGTGCCGAGGCTTCGGCTTCATCGTCTCCGATCACGGCGCCACGCCTCGTCATGACGACATGTCCCAACTCGCCGCCGAGCTCGAAGAAGAGCGCCGCCTCACCCGCCACGAAGACGATGATACCCCTACCGAACGCGTTCTTTGCCCAAGCTGCGGCGGCAGCCGACTCAATCAGACGGCGATGTTTGTGAAGCTGGGTATCAACGCTGAAAGCGCATCAGCCAAAAGTAAAAAACAACCTGCCTCCTTCCGCATCCAAGACCTCAATGGCCTCGCCGCCGAAGAAGCCGTGCAGCACATCGCCAAACTCAGCTTCACCGGCACGCAGGGAGAGATCGCGCGCGACATCCTCGCCGAGATCAAACAGCGGCTGCATTTCATGAGCGAAGTCGGCCTTGGCTACCTCCAGCTCAATCGCAGTGCTGACACGCTCAGCGGTGGCGAAGCGCAACGCATCCGACTCGCTGCCCAGCTCGGCTCGAACCTTCGCGGCGTGCTTTACGTGCTCGATGAACCGACCAT